>NZ_SOHB01000029.1:0-58085 GCF_004403055.1 Cryobacterium sp. TMT1-19 | reverse complement strand
GCCCTCATCGCCCTGGCCATGCTCAGCCTCGGCGGCCACAAACCAGTGCTCCCCGGCCGGGATTAACCCACGGAAGCAGCAGGAGAGCCGAGATTTTGCCCGAAACGGCCCCAGAACCTTCGGGAACCGCCTTTTTCCCAGAATCTCCGTCGAATTGGTTCGACGCGGGCGGCAGGGACGGGCCAGGACAGGGACGCGACGGGTCAGTCGCGGCCGGTGAATGCGGGCTTGCGCTTCTGCTGGAAGGCGGCGAAGCCCTCCCGGTAGTCAGCGGTGTCGCAGAGGGCCGCCTGCGCCCGGTTCTCGGCGGCGACGCTCTGCCAGAGGCCGAGCCGGTCGTCCCGGAGGGCGCGCACGAGCTCCTTGCTGGCGAGGAACGCCTGAGTCGCCCCTTGTGCGGCCCGTTGGGCGGCCGTCGACGTGGCATCCGTCACCTCGTCGGCCGGGAATGCCTGGCTGAACAGGCCGGCGGCCACGGCCTCCGCGCCCGACATGAGCCGGCCGGAGTAGATCAGGTCGAGAGTGCGGTGCGCGCCGAGCCGGTCGACGAACAGGGCATGGCCGCCGGAGTCGAGCGTGGCACCGAGGTTCGCGAACGGGGACCCGATCTTCGCGGTGTCGGCGACGTAGACGACATCCGTGGCGATCAGCAGGCCGAGGCCAACCCCGAGGCAGGCCCCGGTCGCGGCGGCGAAGGTGGGCGCCGGGAAGGCGCTCATCCGCTGCAACAACGGCGTGACGAGTCCCCCCAGGAAACCCATCACATCGTCGTCGCGCGGGTCGATGCCCGAGATGTCACGGCCCGCGCAGAATGCGCGGCCCTCGCCGCGCAGCGCGAGGGCGCGCACGCCGGCCGCCTCCGCGGTCTCGTATGCGGCCGCGAGCTCGGCCAGGCCGGCCTCGTCGAGCGCGTTCAGCTTGTCGGGGGCGTTCAGGACGACGTAGGCCACGTCGTCCCGGATGGACAGCTCGATCACGGGAACCGCTTTCTGCGCTTGCGCGCCATATCTGATGGGCGAGTGGCGCTACACGTCGTAGTCGACGACGACCCGGTCGGTCGTTGGGTGCGACTGGCAGGTGAGCACATAGCCGCGGGCCAGTTCGTCCGGTTCGAGGGCGTAGTTCTCGGTCATCGTGACGTCACCGCTGACGAGCTTGGCGCGGCAGGTGCCGCACACTCCCCCAGCGCAGGCAAACGGAACGTCCGGCCGCACACGCAGGGCGGCGTTCAGGATGCTCTCCTTCGCGTTGACGGGCGTGGTCACCGTGGCGCTCTCGCCGTCGAGCGTGAACTCGATCTCGAAGGTCTTGTCGCCGATTCCGACGACCACCGGCCGCCCGGTGTCGCCGACCGCGTGCGTCGGCTCCCCCGTCGTGAACAGTTCGAACCGGATGTGGCCCGGCTCGACGTCCACGCTCTCCAGCGTGTCGCGGCACAACTGCACCAGTTCGAACGGCCCGCAGAGGAACCACTCGTCGACGGCGGCGGGACGGATGATGCTGGCCAGCATCAGGCGCAGCTTCTCCTCGTCGATCCGGCCGGAGAGCAGGGCGGAGGAGCGAGACTGGCGCGAGAGCACGTGGTGCAGTGCCAGCCGGGCCGGGTACCGGTCTTTCAGGTCGGCGAGCTCGTCGAGGAACATCACGTCGAGCGCGGTGCGGTTTGTGTAGACGAGCGTGAAGCGGGAGGTCTCCGAGCGTTCGAGCACGGTGTGTGCGAGCGACATCAGCGGCGTGATGCCGCTGCCGGCGGCGATGCCGACGATGTGCTTGTCGTCCAGAGTGTCCAGCGCGGTGGTGAACGTGCCCTGCGGGCTCATCACGTCAAGGCGGTCCCCGGCCCGGAGTTCGGTGTTCGCCCAGCTGGAGAAGACCCCGCCGAGGTCGCGCTTGATCGCGACGCTGACCGAGCCGAGCGCGTGCGGACGACAGATCGAGTAGCTGCGGCGCAGCTCCCGGCCGCCGATCGTGGCGCGCAACGCCAGGTGCTGCCCGGGGTCGTAGTCGAACTCCCCCTGCAGCGCCTCGGGAACCAGGAAGGTCACCTCGACGCTGTCCTGGGTGAGCTGACGCACCTCGCCGACGGCGAGGGTGTGGAACCGGGCGCGGCGCTTCGTAGGCTCGGTGGCAGGGTCGAGAACGGCTGAATCGGTACTGCCCAGATTGAGTGCGGCCATGGTTACAACACCTTGAAGTAGTCGAACGGTTCGAGGCAGTCCCGGCACTCGTAGAGCGCCTTGCACGACGTCGAACCGAAGCGGGCGAGTTCCCGCGTATTCAGTGAGGAGCAGCGCGGGCACTTGACCGCGAGTTGGAGCCGGACGGCGCCGGTCGGGCGCACGCCGGAGTGGCCGGTCGGGGCGGCGATGCCATAACTGACCAGCTTCGCCTTGCCCTCCTCGCTCATCCAGTCGGTGGTCCAGGCCGGGGCGAGCACGAGTTCCACGGTGACGTTCTGGTAGTGGGCATTGGTGAGGGCCGCCCGGACGTCGTCGCGCATGGCCTCCATCGCGGGGCATCCGCTGTAGGTCGGCGTTAGGATGACGTGGGTTCCGTCGGCCGAAACGGCGACCGACCGGAGCACTCCCAGGTCTTCAATCGTGAGCACGGGGACCTCCGGGTCGCAGACCTCGGCGGCGATATCCCAGGCCTTCTGCGACGCCGCGTCGCCCGGACGCGGACGGGCGAGGGAGGCCACGGTCACCATTTCGCGCCGGGGTGCGCCCGCGCCAGCACCTGCATCTCGGCGAGCAGCGGACCGAGGTTCTCGGAGTGGTCGCCGCGGCGCCCGCCCCCGGAGGAGATGAAGCCGCGGGGAACCTCGAGCTCGGCTTCGGCGAGCACGGGGAACATGGCGCTCAGGACTGAGGCCTGGAGGGAGGACGGCCGCACGGCGACGCCCTCGAGCCGGCCGATCAGCGGCTCGTCGACGAAGAGCTCCTCCACGAACGGCCATAGGTCGGAGAGACCGGTGATCATGCGCCGGCGGGATTCCTCGGTGCCCTGAGCGAGGCGCAGCACCCACTGGATGGAATGGTCGCGGTGGTAGTCGACCTCCTTGACGGCCTTGGCCGCTATCGCGGCGAGCGTCGCATCCGTCGACTGCATCAGCGCGCTGTAGAGCTCGAACAGGTAGTGCGCCGCGATGAACTGACGGGCGATCGTGTGCGCGAAGTCGCCGTTGGGCTGCTCGAACAGGTGCGCCGAGCGCCACTGGGGTTCGTCACGCCAGTACGCCAGGTCGTCCTCGGTTCGGCCGGATTCGGCCCCGGCGTAGTGCAACAGGGAACGGGCGTGCCCGATCAGGTCGAGGGCGATGTTGCCGAGGGCGATGTCCTCTTCCAGCTCCGGGGCGCGGGAGATCCACCAGCCCAGGTTCTGGGCCAGCACGAGCGAGTCGTCGCCGAGCCAAAGCGCGTATTCCGCCACGTCGTGCGAGGCGACGGATGCCGCTTCGACCAGTTCCGCGGAGAGCTGGACCGTGTCGACGTCGACGTGGCCGTGGCCGTCCTGCTCGATGGTGTCGCTCACAGGTGCTTCACCCCTTCGCTCTTCGTGTAGTAGCTCGCGTGGCGGTAGTTCTTGCCGGCGGGCGATTCGAAGAAGGCACCCTTCGCATCCGGATCGCTCGTGGTGATCGCGTCGGCAGGCACGACCCAGATCGAGACGCCCTCATTGCGGCGGGTGTAGAGGTCACGCGCGTTGCGCACCGCGAGGGTGGCGTCGGGGGCGTGCAGGGAACCCACGTGGGTGTGGCTGATTCCGCGGCTGGAGCGCACAAAAACCTCCCAAAGGGGCCAGATCTCCTTCTCGGATGCACCGGGAGCGCTCATTATGCGACCGCCTTCACGGCCTGCTTGGCGGCGTACGCGGCAGCAGCCTCACGCACCCACTGACCCTCGTCGTGGGCGTCGCGGCGGCGCTGGAGGCGCCTGGCGTTCGCCGGTCCGCGGCCCGCGAGCACCTCGTGGAATTCGGTCCAGTCAATTTCGCCCATGTCGTACGCACCCTTTTCTTCGTTCCAGCGCAGGTCCGGGTCCGGCAGCGTCACACCGAGCACCTCGGCCTGCGGCACGAGCATTCCGACGAAGCGCTGGCGCAGGTCGTCGTTGGAGAACCGCTTGATGTTCCAGGCCATCGACTGCGCCGAGTTGGGCGAGTCGTCATCGGGCGGCCCGAACATCTGCAGGGCCGGCCAGTACCAGCGGTTGACCGATTCCTGGGCCATCTCGCGCTGGGCGGGCGTGCCGTTCATCAGCTCGAGCAGGATCTCGAAGCCCTGCCGCTGGTGGAAGGACTCCTCCTTGCAGATGCGCACCATGGCGCGCCCGTACGGACCGTAGGACGCGCGGCAGAGCGGCACCTGGTTGCAGATCGCGGCGCCGTCGACGAGCCAGCCGATGGCGCCCATGTCGGCCCAGGTGGGACTCGGGTAGTTGAAGATCGAGGAGTAGCGCGCCTTGCCCGCGATGAGCTGGTCCGTCATCAGGTCGCGGCTGATGCCGAGAGTCTGCGCGGCGGAGTAGAGGTAGAGACCGTGGCCGGCCTCGTCCTGCACCTTGGCCAGTAGGATCGCCTTGCGCTTCAGGCTGGGCGCCCGGGTGATCCAATTGCCCTCCGGCTGCATCCCGATGATCTCGGAGTGCGCGTGCTGGGAAATCTGGCGGATGAGGGTCTTGCGGTAGCCGTCCGGCATCCAATCACGCGGCTCGATTCGCGAATCGGCGGCAATCAGGTCGTTGAACTGCTGTTCCTCGGCAGACACCGTGGCGGCGCTGTCCGGGGCGATAGCGTAGGGAACTGGCGGGATTGTCATCGTTGACTCCTGGGTTTGGCGAACTTTTACCAACCGATCGTTCAGTTAGTATATGGTTTCCCTACGACCCCCACAACCATGCGTTGCGGCCCGCGGAACTCAATGAGGAGAACCACATGACGGAAGTTTTACCGCCCTCCAACGGGGCCATGATGGAGAACGACCGGGCATCGGCCGCACTCGGCATGGTCGTGCACGCCTCAGAGCCCGGCCGCGCGGTCGTCTCGATGCTCTTGCGGGACGACATGATGAACGGCTTCGACGTGACGCACGGCGGGATCGTCTTCGCTCTGGCCGACACGGCGTTCGCGATCGCCTGCAACGACGACCACCACGTCACGCTCGCGTCGGGCGCCGACATCACCTTTCTGAAGCCCACCGCCGCCGGGCAGACCCTCACCGCGACCGCCGTGCTGCGCACCAAGAGCGGTCGCTCCGGACTTTATGACGTGCGCGTTGCCAACGAGCACAACGTGCCGGTGGCGGAGTTTCGCGGGCGCAGCCGCACCACCAACTTTCCCGTGCCTGGTTCCGTCGCTCCCCTACTTTAAATCCGCATTCCACCAGGAGGCCTCATGTCAACGATGACCAAGACCCGCTTGCACGCCCCGGCCCAGGATGAACTCGATCCCGAGGAGCGGATGTCCCGTGACGAACTGCAGGCGTTACAGCTGACCCGGCTGCAGAAGACCGTACGGCTCGCCTACCAGAACGTTCCTCTCTATACCCGCAAGTTCGACGAGGCCGGAGTGCACCCGGACGACATCCGCACCCTGGACGATGTGGCCATGCTGCCCTTCACGACCAAGGACGACCTGCGCGTCTCCTACCCGTTCGGCATGTTCGCGGTGCCGATGGACCAGGTCGCGCGCATCCACACCTCCTCCGGGACCACCGGGCTGCCGACCGTCGTCGGCTACACGAAGAAGGACCTCAGGATGTGGGCGGGCCTTGTGGCGCGCAGCCTTCGCGCCTCCGGCGTGCGGCCCGGCATGCGCGTGCACAACGCGTACGGTTACGGCCTCTTCACCGGCGGTCTCGGCGCGCACGCGGGCATCGAAGCGCTGGGCGCCACCGCCATCCCGATGTCCGGCGGCCAGACCAACAAGCAGGTCAAGATGATCCAGGACTTCGAACCGGACGTCATCATGGCCACGCCCAGCTACCTGCTGACGATCACGGATGCGATGGTCGCGGCCGGCATGGACCCTCGCTCGTCCAGCCTGAAGGCGGGCGTGCTCGGCGCGGAGCCGTGGACCAATCAGATGCGGCTCGAGCTGGAAGACCGCCTCGACTTCGACGCGCTCGACATCTACGGGCTCAGCGAGGTGATGGGCCCGGGCGTGGGCAACGAGTGCATCGAGACGAAAGACGGGCCGCACCTCTGGGAGGACAACTTCCTGCCCGAGGTCATCGACGGCGACAGCGGACTCGTGCTGCCTGACGGCACCCAGGGTGAGCTCGTGTTCACGTCGCTGACCAAGGAAGCTTTCCCGGTCATCCGTTACCGAACCCGCGACCTGACCCGCCTGCTGCCCGGATCGGCGCGCCCCGGCATGCGCCGGATGGAGAAGATCACGGGTCGCAACGACGACATGATCATCCTGCGCGGCGTCAACCTGTTCCCGACCCAGATCGAGGAGATCGTGCTCAGCATCCCGAGCCTCTCCCCGCACTTCGTGATCGAGCTGACCCGGCCGAACCGGATGGACGAACTGACCGTTCGGATCGAACGGCACGAGCACGCCAGCGATGTCGCCTCCGACATCGCCTCAGCGCTGCTGATCCATAAGATCAAGGACCTGATCGGGTCCAGCGTCAACGTGTTGATCGTCGAACCCGGCACGCTCGAGCGCAGCACCGGCAAGCACAAGCGTGTCTACGACCTGCGCTGAGTCTGCCGCACAACCCGCGCAGTCACGGGCCGGTCGTTCCTCCGGAAACCCGGCCCGTGACAGACTTCTCGATTATGTCTGAACCAGCCCTGGCCAAACGTGGCCGCCCCGGATACGACCAGCCCGCCATTCTCGAGGTGGCGGTCGCCGCCTTCAACGAGTTCGGTTACGACGCCACCTCGATGGGCGTGCTCGCGACCCGCCTCGGCCTGTCGAAATCGGCGATCTACCACCACTTCACCTCGAAGGAGGAGCTGCTGGAACAGGCTCTCGGCGAGGCCCTCGACGGACTCGAAGGGGTGCTGCTCAAGCAGAGCGCCCAATGCGGCCCGGCCATCGACCGGCTCGCCGCGGTGCTGCGCGGAGCCGTGGAGGTGCTCACCTCCCGGCTGCCCTACGTGACGCTGCTGCTGCGGGTGCGCGGCAACACGGATGTCGAGCGCGCCGCGCTCGCCCGCCGCCGCACATTCGACCGGGCCGTATCCGCCCTCGTGGTGGAGGCCCGCGATGAGGGTTCCCTGCGCGGCGACATCGACCCTCGGATCGTGACCCGGCTGCTGTTCGGCATGGTGAACTCGATCGTGGAGTGGTATCGGCCGGAGGGGCCGGAAGATGCCGGTCACCTCGCCAACGATGTGCTCGCGGTGGCGCTCGACGGGCTGCGGGTGGCGCCGGGCTCGCGGGTCTCGGCGAGCTCGACCACCGAATAGAGGAGAAACGTGAACGAGAACTGGAAGATCACGCTCGGCGAACTTGACGAGAAGATGGGCGTGACCATTGTCGAGCAGTCCGCGGAGCGGGTCGTCGCGACGATGCCGGTGGAGGGCAACCGGCAGTCCTTCGGGCTGCTGCACGGCGGGGCATCCGTCGCCTTCGCCGAGGCTCTCGGCTCGTGGGCTGCCGTGATCCATGCGGGCCCGGGGCGGAGCGCGGTGGGCCTCGACATCAACGCGACCCACCACCTCGCGGCGCGGTCTGGAATCGTGACCGGGGTGGCGACGGCCATCCGGCTCGGGCGCACGATCGCCTGCCACGAGATCGTGATCAGCGACGACCAGGGCCGTCGGTTGTGCACCGCGCGCATCACGAACCTGATCGTCGACGCGCCCGACCGGCCGCCGTTCGTGCCCCGGGCGCAAGACGGCGCGACACCGGTGGACTAATCTCACTTACATGAACGCATCGGACCCTGACCAGGAGCCCCGGCCCACCCCCGGGAGCGACGCCCGCTGGACGTTCCTGACCAACCACGCGCACGTTCTCGTCACGATCGCGCGGGATCCGCAGTGCCGGATGCGCGAAGTGGCCTCCCGGGTGGGCGTCACCGAGCGCGGCGCCCAGAAGATCATCGCCGATCTCGTGGCGAGCGGTTACATCACGAGAACCCGGGTCGGGCGGCGCAACAGCTACCAGATCGCCCCCGGGCGACCGTTCCGGCATCCGGTGTCCGAAGGCCACGAACTCGACGAGCTGCTCGCCGTGCTCGTGCCGGTCCCACCCCCCAAGTTGGACACCTGAACGGCAGTTCGCTAATCTGGAAGTGTTCTGATCGTTCTTCCTCATTCATCCCCCAGTTCGGAGAGTCCGCCGTGAGCACCGAAGGCACCACCCCTGCAGGCACACCGGAAACCGCCGAGGCGTCCACGCCGGCGCCGTCACCGGCCGGCAGCATCGTCGTCGGCCACGACGGCTCGGCCTTCGCAGACCACGCGCTCAGCACGGCGCTCGGGCTCGCCGATCAGTTGCACGCCCCGGTCGTGATCGTGCGCGCCTGGTCAATCGACACCGCCCCCAGGCCCGCGAACTGGGAGTTCGGCTACGTGTCGACGTTCGCCGAATACTCGGAGGCGGTTCGGGCCGCACTGATCGAGGACACCGCTGCGCTGGTGCATGCCTTCCCGCACATGACCGTCGACTACCGGGCCGTGCATGCGGGGCCTGCCCGCAGCCTGATCGAGGTGTCGCGTGAGGCGCGGATGCTCGTGGTCGGTTCCCGCGGGCGCGGCAACCTGGCCGGACTGTTGTTGGGCTCGGTCAGCGACCAGTGCACCCGGCTCTCGGTCTGCCCGGTGCTGGTGACGCGCAAACGGCCGAATCGCTGACCCAGACGGATGCCCACCACCTCTCCCGCAGCGGCGGCCACCGAGCACGCCGCCTGGCACACCCTCTCGGCCGCTGAAACCACGGCGGCGCAGGACGTCGACGCCCGCGCCGGGCTCGCCGCATCCGAGGTCGACGACCGCCGTCGGCGATACGGACCGAACCTGCTGCGTAAGCCGGACCGCGTGCCGACCTGGCGCAAGATCCTGCGCCTTCTCGGAGAGAAGATGACGATCGTGCTTCTGGTGGCCGCGGTCGTCAGCGCCGTCGTCTCGCGGGAACTCGAGACACCGATCGTAATCCTGGTCGTGATCATCCTCAACACCGTTCTGAATTATGTGCAGGAGCGGAGGGCCGAGAGCAGCCTCCAGGCGCTGCAGCAGCTGTCGGAAGGCAAGGCCGTCGCTCGGCGGGACGGAACCGAACTCGAGGTGCAATTCTCCGATCTTGTGCCGGGCGACATCGTGCTCCTCGATGCCGGGGACTCCGTTCCGGCGGACGGTCGCATCATCGAGAATGCCGGCTTGCAGGTGGCCGAGGCGACCCTGACCGGGGAATCCGAGCCGGTCGGGAAGACGATTCCCGCTCTGGACGATGCGGAACTGCCGCTCGCAGACCGCACCAACATGCTTTTCATGAACACCTTGGTCACTCGCGGCCGCGCCACCATGGTGGTCACCGACATCGGCATGGGCACGGCCGTCGGCGGCATCGCGGTGCTGTTGAACGAGGTGAAGAACGACAAAACACCGTTGCAGCGGAGGATCGACCAGCTGGCCCAGCTGCTCACCGTTGCGGCGCTGGTCGTGGTGGCGATCGTCTTCGTGCTGGGCCTCCTGCGCGGGGAGTCCTGGACCGAGCTGCTGATCACCGCCGTCTCGCTGGCCGTGGCGACCATTCCTGAGGGTCTCACCGCGGTCGTCGCGTTCACCCTGGCGATGGGCGCTTCCCGGCTGGCCGCCCGAGGCGCCATCATCAAGCAGCTCTCGGCGGTGGAAACCCTCGGCAGCGTCAGCCATATCGCCACCGATAAGACCGGCACGCTGACCATGAACGAGATGACGGCCCGCCGACTGCACACCCATGGCCGCGATTTCCGCATCACCGGCGAGGGCTACTCCACCGACGGCCGGATCCTCACCGGCGATGACCGTCCCCTGCCTGACCTCACCGAGGCGTTCCTAACCATGGCCCTGTGCAATGACGCCGTACTGAACGACGGCGTGCTGGTCGGCGACCCCACCGAAGGAGCCCTGGCCGTACTCGCCGAGAAGGGCGGCATCGACGTCGCAGCTGCGAGGCGGACCCACCCCCGGGTAGCCGAAGTGCCCTTCGATTCCGACTACAAATTCATGGCCACATTCCACCGGCCGGCAGAGCCGACGACCGGACTGCCGCGACCGCCCGGACACCGCTGCTTCGCCAAGGGCGCACCGGGCGCACTGCTGCCCCTGACCGACTCGGTGCTCACCGACGACGGCATCCGCCCTCTCGATGCCACCATGCAGCAACGAATCCACGACACCATCCAGGAACTGGCCGGTGAGGGCCTGCGCACGATCATGGTCGCCGGACGCACCCTCGACGCCGGCACCGTTCCGGGCGACGACGCGGGTCGCTCCCTGGTCACCGGTCTGACCCTCTACGCCATCGTCGGAATCGTCGATCCACCCCGGGTTGAGGCGGCCAAGGCCATCGCGGTGGCGCTCGGCGCCGGCATCCGCGTGCACATGATCACGGGCGACCATCTCGTGACGGCCTCGGCCATCGCCCGCAACCTGGGCCTGCCCGGAGAGGCTGCTGCCGGTCCTACGCTGGACGACCTCGACGACCACGCGCTCGCCGCCCGGGCCGCTGACTACGGGGTGCTCGCCCGTGTCACCCCGGCCCACAAGATTCGGGTGGTCAGGGCGTTGCAGGCCGGCGGCAATGTCGTTGCAATGACCGGTGACGGCGTCAACGACGCGCCGGCCCTGAAGCAGGCCGACATCGGCATCGCCATGGGTATCACCGGCACGGATGTCTCCAAAGGCGCCGCAAACATGATCCTCACCGACGACAACTTCTCCACGATCGTCGCCGCGGTGCAGGAGGGACGCGGCATCTACGCCAACATCCTGAAGTTCGTCAGGTTCCAGCTGACCACGGCGTGGGGATTCGTGCTCATCTTCCTGATCGCGGGCGTCACCGGGTGGGCCGCGGGCGCGCCGTTCACGGCGCTTCAGATCCTCTGGGTCAACATCATCATGGACGGCCCACCCGCACTGGCGCTCGGCTTGGATCCGGCCGAACCCGGAACGATGAGCTGGCCTCCGCGCCCGTCCGACGAACCTCTGCTCACTCGGGACAGGATGCTGCGTATTCTCGGGCTCGGCCTCGTCATGGCCACGGGAACCCTGACCGTGTTGACCCAGGCGTCCGCCCTGTTCCCGGACAGTGCGGGCAACGCGGCCTTCGCCACCACCCTCGCGTTCACGACCTTCGTCTTCTACCAGGTGTTCAACCTGCTCAACGTGCGCTCGGACACCCACTCCGTCTTCTCACTCCAGACGTTCACCAACCGCAGCATCTGGCTGGCACTCACCGCCGTGATCATCCTGCAGGTCCTCGTGGTGCAGATGGACGTGCTCCAGGGACTCTTCGACACGACCTCCCTCACGTCGGGCCAATGGGGTCTGTGCGTGCTGGTCGGGTCGTCGGTGCTCTGGATCGAGGAGGTCCGAAAAGCCATCGTGCGGGCAGCCGGGCATCGCGCAGCTCGCCGCTGAGGCCTGCCCGACCCGCAACGCGAGAAGGGGCACCTACCGTGACGGCGGATGCCCCTTCTCGCGTTATTTCAGGAGGTGCTGGAGTTGCTGGCGACTACATTCCGGCGAGGTCACGCACCGACGTGTCGCCGGGGGCCGCGTTCGTGAAGGAGGCCTCGATCTCGGCGCGGCCAAGCAGCTCATCCATGCGGCGGCGACGCTGCTTCGGGATGAGCGTGACGACGGTACCGGACTTGCCGGCGCGCCCGGTACGACCGGAGCGGTGCAGGTAGGTCTTGTACTCGTCGGGAGCGTCGGCCTGGATGACCAGGTCGATGTCGTCCACGTGGATGCCGCGAGCCGCGACATCCGTTGCCACCAGCACGTTGACGCGACCGCTGGTCAGCATCTGCAGGTTGCGGGTGCGTCGAGCCTGGTTCAGGTCGCCGTGCAGGCTCGTGGCCTTCACGCCGGCGTCTTCGAGCTGCTCGGCGAGCTGTTCGGCGTAGGCACGGGTGCGCGAGAAGATCAGCGTCTTGCCCTGGCGGTCGACGAGCTGGCCGATGATGGCGCTCTTGTCGCGGTGCTCGATGACGAGCACGCGGTGGTCGATGGTGGAGGAGGCCTGATCTTCGCCGGCAACCTCGTGCACGGCCGGGTTGACCAGGAATTCCTTGACCAGCGAGGCGACGCCCTTGTCGAGGGTGGCCGAGAAGAGCAGCTTCTGGCCGCCCTTCTTGGTCTGACGCAGGATGCGCTGAACCGGCTCGAGAAAACCCAGGTCGCACATGTAGTCGGCCTCGTCAAGGACGGTGACGACGACCTCGCGGAGGTCGAGGCGACCCTGCTCGATGAGGTCTTCGATGCGACCGGCGGTGCCGATGATGATGTCCACGCCGCGCTGGAGGGCGCTGACCTGGCGGTACTGCGGAACGCCGCCGTAGATCTGGGTGGTGAAGAGGCCGACGCTGCGGGCGATGGGCTGGATGGTGCGGTCGATCTGCAGGGCCAGCTCACGGGTCGGGGCCAGAATGAGCGCGCGGGGCTTGCGGGCCATCTTGCGGTCCTTGGCGCCGTTGTTCTCCAGCAGCTTCTCCACGAGGGGAGCGCCGAAGGCGATGGTCTTGCCGGAACCGGTCTTGCCACGTCCGAGCACGTCGCGCCCGGCGAGTACGTCCGGGATGGTCGCGGCCTGGATCGGGAACGGCGCTGCGGCACCGAGGGTGGCAAGCTCGCGCACGATGTTCTCACCGAGGCCCAGGTCGCCGAAGGTCACGCCGATGACTTCGGCAGCCGTCGTCGCGATGGCTTCGAGGCGCTCAAGCACGACGTCGTCACCAGCGGCGAAGTGCGCCTTGGTGTCGCGGTCGGGGTAGAAGTTGCTGGAGTGGCCGCCATCGGACGCCGAGCGGGCCGGACGCGCCGGACGGTCGGAGTTCGAACGCTCGGAACGGTCGTAGCCGCCACGCTCGGTGCGGGCCGGACGGTCGCCGTAGGACGGACGGTCGTTGTTGTACGCCGGACGATCCGTGCGTGGGGCACGGTCGCCGTAGGAGGGTCGGTCGTTGTTGTAGGACGGACGGTCCGTGCGCGGACGGTCGTTGTTGTACGCCGGACGATCCGTGCGCGGGGCACGGTCGCCGTAGGAGGGTCGGTCGTTGCCGTAGGACGGACGGTCCGTGCGGGAACGGTCGTTGTTGTACGCGGGACGGTCCGTGCGCGGACGGTCGTTGTTGTACGCCGGACGATCCGTGCGCGGACGGTCGTTGTTGTACGCCGGACGATCCGTGCGCGGACGGTCGTTGTTGTACGCCGGACGATCCGTGCGCGGGGCGCGATCGCCGTAGGACGGACGGTCGGTGTTGTACGCGGGACGGTCGCTGCGGGGACGGTCGGTGTTGTACGCGGGACGGTCGCTGCGGGGACGGTCGCTGTTGTACGAGGGGCGGTCTCCGCGCGGGGCACCACCAGAAGAAGGACGGTCGCTGCGGTTCGGGCGGTCGCCGTAGGTGGGGCGCTCGGAGCGCTGGCCGTAGGCCGGACGGTCGTTGCCGGCAGGGCGGCCGTTGCCGTAGGCCGGACGGTCATTGCCTGCGGGGCGGCCGGCGGCACGGTCGGCCCGCTCGCCGGCGTTCCACCGGGCTTTCTTGGGTGCACCCTCGGCGGCGTTGTGGCCGCGGTGTCCGGGGCTCTTGCTGCCGCCCTTGGACGGTCCACCCTTGGCGGAGTACTTGGGATCGAAGTTCTTAGGCATGGAAAATGTTCCTGGGTTGTATTGGGTACATGGCAGAACAACGCCGCACACGCGACGCAACCTGAGATCCCGGGCAGTCTATGGCCGGGGCCGTTCACATACAGTGATTTTTCACCAGCGGATTACTGGGAAACCGGCCCATCCTGACTTACAAACCCATCCGCGCACACAAAGAAACACACGGTGTCAAGAGCCGACCTGTCTACGTTACCTGATCGATGCCGCAATGTCACGGATCACCTTCACCGTTTACTCTGTTCACATGCTGACGACCATCAACATTGAGTCCCCGCGGCAGCCGGAGATCGCCGAGTTGCTGCGACTGAGTGGCGATTGCGCCCACTCGCTGTACCCACCGGAGAGCAACTTTCTGCTCGACGTCGACGAGCTCGAGCAGCCGGGTGTCGCCGTGTACGTCGTGCGGGATGCGACGGCCCGCGCCCTGGGGATCGCCGCGCTGGTGGGTGGGGCCGGCACGACCAGCGCGGCGGAGCTGAAGCGCATGTTCGTGCACCCCGACGCCCGGGGCCGCGGCGTGGCCGCCCGCCTGCTGGCGGGGATCGAGACGGATGCCGCGGCCCGCGGCATCCGAGAAATCGTGCTGGAGACCGGGCCGGAGAGCTATGCGGCGCTCTCCTTCTATCGGAGCGTCGGCTACCGGGAGGTTCCCCTGTTCGGTCAGTACGTGGGCGAAGCCTTCAGCGTCTGCTTCGCCAAGACGATCCCGGGAACCCGGCCATGACCCGGGATCGGGCAGCCGCCGGCACTTCGGCGCAGGTGAGTGTGCATCGCGCACGGAGGACGGTGTCCTGGCTGGGAGTGGCCGCGACCAGCCCGAGAATCGTGCAGGCGGTCAAGGCCGCCATCGCCGTCGCCATCGCCTGGTCGATCGCGCCGTTGCTGCCTGGTGTGGCGGATGACTACCCCTACTACGCCCCGCTGGGCGCGCTAGTGAGCATGTACCCGACGCTGATGAGTTCGGTGCGAAACGCCCTGCAGACCCTGGGCGGCCTCACCGTCGGAATCCTGCTCGCGGGGGCGGTCATCGTTTTGAGCGAGCCGAACGTTCTCACCATCTCGCTCGCGGTCGGCGTCGGCGCCGCGATCTCGGCCACCGGCTGGTTCGGCGCCAGCCGGGAGTACATTCCGGTGACGGCGCTGTTCGTGCTGATCGTCGGCGGGCCGAATGCCGACGGTTATTCCATCGGGTATCTGGTGCAGATGACGCTGGGAATCGTGATCGGCCTCGCCGTGAACCTCCTCTTCTTTCCGCCGTTGGCCTTCGAAGCCGTCGGCCAGCAGCTGATCCGCTTTCGCCGCACCCTGGCCGACCAGCTCTCGGAGGTGGCCGACGCCCTGGCCGACAGCTGGCCGCCTGAACGGGACGGTTGGGCCTTCCGCAGTCAGGAGCTCGTGGCGGTTGGCCGCGCGGTGCGCGTGGCGGTCAGTCACGCCGATGACAGTCGCAAGGGCAACCCGCGCGCCCGCGTGCATCAGCGGGATCTTCGCTCGGACTACGACGAGCTGTCGGCCCTTGAGGACGTGACCTTCCACGTGCGCGACTTGACGGAGGTGCTAGCCGCGGCGGTCTGGGGTCAGCCGGTCCAGCTCGAGTTGCACCCCGAGTTGCGGCCGGCGCTCGGCCGGACCTTACACGCCGCGGCCGCCGTGCTGCGGGACTGGGACACGGATGATGACGAGCAGGCGGCATTCGCCGAGGCGGGTGCCGCTCTGACGGACCTGATGACCGAGCTGGACGAGCGGCGAAACTCTGCCCCGGTGATGTCGCTGGGGGTCGCGGCGACGGTCGCGATGGACGTCACCCGCATTCTCACCGCCCTACGGCCGCATATCCTGCCAGAGGCCGACGAGGCCGACGAGGCCGACGAGGCCGACGAGGCCCCGGACCCGACGCCGACGCGCTAATCCAGGCGAGGACGCCCCGCCCCGCCCCCCCGAACGGGATTCGGTGCGGCGCGAGAGACGAATTAGTCTCAATGCACTACCCCGCAGCTCGGAGCACACGTGAACACCGGCCCACGCCATCCCCGATTCGGCTCGCGTCGCATCCGTTTTCTGACGATTGCCGGCGCGGTGAGCATCGCCGTGGCTGCGACGGCCCTCCTCGGCGGCTTCCGCCCCCAGCTGTATTCCGTGACGCCCGACGAACCCGGCGACCAGCGCAGCGAGCTCGTCACGACCCAGATCGTCGGCATCCGAACGTTCGAGCGGCCAGGTGGCATCACGGTCGACGAAAATGTTGAGTACGGCACCCAGGCGGACGGTGCCGTGCTCACTCTCGACGTGTGCTCGCCGGCGATCACCCCCGCTGGGGAAACGACCCTCGAGGCGGCGCCGCCGGTCGTGCTGTCATCGGAGGACGCGGCGGCCGCGCTGCGTCCGGCCGTCATCTCCATCCACGGCGGCAGTTGGGCTCGAGGCGACAAGGGCAACAGCGACTGGCGCGCAGTCTGCGCCTGGCTCGCCTCCGAGGGATTCGTCGCCTACTCGGTGAACTACCGGATGGTACCGGATGCAGTGTTCCCCGCCGCGCTCGACGACGTCGCCCTGGCCGTGGAGTGGGCCCGCAACCCCGTCAATGCGCAGACCTACGGCATCGACCCCGACCGGATCGGCGTGTTCGGCGGCTCGGCCGGCGGCAACCTCGCCGCCCTGCTCGGCACCCGCGGTTCCGGGTCGCTGACCACGGGGGCCCGGGTCGCCGCGGTCGCCGAACTCTCCGCGCCGCTCGACCTCAGCCACAAGGCGCTCGTCACGGGCCGGGCCCCCGCGGGGCTGCAGAACATTGTGCGCGACTACGTCGGCTGCGAAACCCTGCGCGACTGCGCCAATGCCACGGCCGCGTCGCCGGCGAGCACCCTTGACCGCAGCGATCCGCCCGTATTCCTCGGCTCGTCGACCGACGAGTACATTCCGCTGTCGCAGGCCACCGGGTATGCGGCGGCACTCGAACGCTCGGGCGTCGCCCACGAGCTCGTGACGGTGCCGGGAACGCTGCACTCGATCGGCATCCTCGACGCAACCATGCGCGAGAAGGTGGCTGCCTTCCTGCACACGACGCTCGGTGAGTAGCCGCGAGGCCGTCTGGCGGCGGCGGGCCGGCGGTGCGGCGCGTCCTCGCGGCGCAGGGTAGGGAAGCGGGCACATGTTCTAACGTGCGCCCGCCTCCACAGGGTGCGCCGCGAGCGTTGTGGAGGCCGCGAGCCACGGCAGGCAGCGCGGAGGCGGGGAGCCGAGGGCAGGCAACACATGCGCCGCAGGGCTACGTGCCGCGGATGCGCCGGGAGAGCTGCGCGGCGGTGCCGCCGAGCTGCGCGGCGAGCGCCGGCCAGTCCGCCTCGGCGATGCGCTCGCGTGGGAAGGTGACGGCGATGCCCGCGGCGGGCCAGCCCGCGTGGTCGCGCACGGCGACGGCGACGGATGCCATCCCCTCCGTGATCTCCCCGTCCTCCAGGGCATACCCGTCCCGGCGCACCTGTTCAAGCAGGGTGCGCAGCTCCGCCGTGGTGCGTGGTCCCCGGCCGTGGCGCGTGGCGAAGGCGGCGGCGTTGGGGTACAGCGCCCGCAGCTGGGCTGCCGGCAGCGCGGCGAGGAGCGCACGCCCGCTCGCGGTGAGGTGGCTCGGGAGGCGCACGCCGACATCCGTCACCAGCGACGGGCGACGGGGGGCGCGCTCCTCGACGAGGTAGATCACGTCGCGCCCGTGCAGCACGACGAGGTGGGCGCTCTCACTGAGCCGGTCGACCAGCGCAGCGACGAGCGGACGGCCAAGGTGTGAGAGGGGCTGCTGCCGGGAGAAGCCCGAGCTCAGCTCGAAGGCGGCCAGTCCGAGGCCGTATCGCTGTTCCTCGGGCAGGTGCACCACGAAGCCCTGGTCGGCGAGCACCGCGAGCAGGTCGTAAACGCTCGAGCGGGGCAGGCCGAGGGCCGTGGCGATCTGGGACGCCGGCACCGGGCCACGCTGCGTGGCCAGATGGGAGAGGATGCGCAGCGTGCTTTGCGCCGCCGGAACCTTCGACGGGGTCATGCGCCTGCCTCCCGTGAACGGTGTGCGTGAACGGCACCGCTGAATGTCCGGTATCCCGGACAGCATCCACTCTAATCCCGTCGTGCGGGCGGCCCGGCTGGTGTCGAATCGGAGTATGAACCTCGCTAGCGCATCCGTCACCGTGGGTACCGGCCCGATCTCGTTCGCCGACGTCACCGCGGTGGCCCGCCACGATGCGCCCGTCCTGCTGCCCGTGGCGGCGCGTGAGGGCGTCGCCTCGACCCGCCGCATCATCGAGGGACTCGCGCAGGACGTGAACCCGCACTACGGGATTTCTACCGGCTTCGGGGCTCTTGCGACGACGTTCATCGAGAGCGCCCGCCGCGCCCAGCTGCAGGCGAGCCTGGTGCGCTCGCACGCCGCGGGCAGCGGTCCCGAGGTCGAGCGCGAGGTCGTGCGCGCGCTGATGCTGCTACGCCTGTCGACTCTGATGACCGGGCGCACCGGCGTGCGGCCCGTGGTCGCCGAGACCTACGCGGCCCTGCTCAACGCCGGGATCACGCCCGTCGTACACGAATACGGCTCGCTCGGCTGCTCGGGCGACCTCGCACCGCTCGCGCACTGCGCGCTCGCGGTGATGGGCGAGGGGCTGGTGCGGGATGCGTCCGGCACCCTGATGGATGGCGGTCTGGCCCTGGCCGCGGCCGGCATCACCCCGGTCGTGCTGGCCGAGAAGGAGGGGCTCGCCCTGATCAACGGCACCGACGGCATGCTCGGGATGCTCGTGCTCGCCCTCGCCGACCTGTCCCGCCTGCTCACGACCGCCGACATCGCTGCGGCCATGAGTGTCGAGGCCCTCCTCGGCACGGATGCCGCCTTCGCCGCCGACCTGCAGGCCCTCCGCCCCCAGCTCGGCCAGGCCACGAGCGCGGCCAATCTGCGCGCGCTGCTGGCCGGTTCCCCGCTGCTCGCCAGCCATTCCGGTCCCGACGACCCCACCGTGCAGGACGCCTACTCCATCCGCTGCGCCCCGCAGGTGCACGGCGCCGCCCGGGACACGATGGACCACGCCGCCCTGATCGCCGGCCGCGAGTTGGCCAGCGCGGTTGACAATCCCGTGGTCACCCTTGACGGCCGGGTGCAGTCCAACGGCAACTTCCACGGCGCCCCGGTGGGCTACGTGCTCGACTTCCTCGCGATCGCCGCCGCGGACGTCGCGAGCATGAGCGAGCGGCGCACCGACCGCCACCTCGACGCGAACCGCAACAAGGGACTGCCGCCGTTCCTGGCGCAAGAGGTCGGCGTCGACTCGGGGCTGATGATCGCCCAGTACACCGCCGCCGGGATCGTGTCGGTTTTGAAGCGGCTGGCGGTGCCGGCATCCGTCGACTCGATCCCGTCGTCGGCCATGCAGGAGGACCATGTGTCGATGGGCTGGGCGGCCGCCCGCAAGCTGCGGCACTCGATCGACGGCCTCGGCCGGGTGCTCGCGATCGAGGTGATGACGGCGTCGCGGTCGCTCGACCTGCGCGCGCCGCTCACTCCCGGCGCGGCCACCGGCGCGGTGCGGGCCCTCGTACGCACGGTGGCCGACGGCCCCGGCCACGACCGGTTTCTCTCCCCCGAGATCGAGGCGATCGTGGGCCTCGTGGCGTCGGGCGCGGTGCGGGATGCCGCGGCGGGCGTGGTCGGGCCGCTGGCCTGAGGCCCCGCAGGCGTCGCAGGGCAGCACGGCATCCGGGCTGCGTCAATCGCTTGTCGGCCCCTCGGGCCCATGTCATGATGTGACCCACTAACCCGTTGCAACCGCCCCGGGATTGCCCGTCGATACCCTGAATCGATGCCCTGAATCGATGCCCTGAAACAGTGAACTGCGGAGACTCATGAACCTCTCCCCCCGATCTCGTCTCCGCCTTTCCCTGCCCCCGGTCCCGCCGCGGTACCTCGCGACGCCGCTCGCCGCCGCCGTCATCGTCGCCCTCACGATTT
Source organism: Cryobacterium sp. TMT1-19 (assembly GCF_004403055.1). Classification (NCBI taxonomy): domain Bacteria; kingdom Bacillati; phylum Actinomycetota; class Actinomycetes; order Micrococcales; family Microbacteriaceae; genus Cryobacterium; species Cryobacterium sp. TMT1-19. Next base: position 38,275 of record NZ_SOHB01000029.1, on the reverse strand, counting down.
TCGGGACACCCACACGGTCCCTCGCCGACGACGCCCCTATTGCTGCAACGGAGGATCCGGCTGCCGCGGTGCCCGCTGTCCCTGAGACATGTCCCACGCTCCTCCCGACGAATGCCCCGCCGGCCGCGGATCCGGTCGACTCGGCCGCCGCGCCCTGCCCCATCAATGCGCCGACTTCTTCCTCGGTGCCGACGCTCATCCCGACACCCGTCCCCGAGCCCTTGCCCGAGCCCGAGCCCGAGCCAACAATCACCCCTACCCCCACGCTCGAACCGGCACCGGCTCCAGCCCCCACCACGGAGCCGACGGGTGAGCCGACCCCGACACCAACACCCACCACTCCCCCAGCGTCCGGCGAAGAGCCGTCCGCACCCACGGAGCCTGAAACGGCCGCCGAGCCGACTGCACAGGTACCGGCACCGGCAGAGCTGACCGCGGATGCCGGATCAGCCTCAGCCGATCGAGCTGCAGCAGCAGTAGTAGCGCAGGCCGCCGCCTTCTCAGCCCAGCAAGCGGCCGCGGCCGCCCGCACGGCCGAGGCCCAGGCATCCGCCGCCCGGGCAGCAGCAGCAGACGCCCGAACGGCCGCCGCCGGCACTCAGGCCGCCTACGACGCAGCGAAACTGGCCTACGCCGGGGCCAAGGCCGACTATGACGCCACTGTCGTGCAGGCCGATCTGGTGCGCGACCACGGCGCCGACGCCGCCGCCAGTGCCGAGGCATCCCGGCGGGCGCTGGCGACGCTCGTTCGCGCCACCCTGCAGCGATCGGGGCCCGAGGCCGTGGACGTGCTGCTCGCGGGCAGCAGCGACGGCAATGATTTGCTCGCCCGGCTCGCCACGCTCGAAAGCCTGGACCGGCTCACGAACAGCTTCGACGAGGTGCAGGCCCAGGTCGACGCCGACACGAAGCGTGAGAATGCGCTGCAGGACCAGGACGCCGCACTTCGGGCAGCGATCGAGGCCATCCCGCTCGCCGACACCCGCCTCGCCATGGAGGGCGCCCAGCAGGAGCTCGATGCGGCCTCCGCTAGGGTGGCCGATCTCGCGGCGAGCACGCCGGTCGCCCTGGTTCTGACACCGCTGCCCAACCTGGTTCCCGCGGCCGGCACCGACGACTTCGGCGGCCGGCTCCGAGGCCAGCCGAGCAGTGCGGGCTGGGCCGCGCCGGCGGTCGGCTCCCTGACGGATGCCTTCGGTCCCCGGCACGATAAACCGCTGCCTGAGGTGAACGACTTCCACGGCGGCACCGACATCGGCGCGGCGTGCGGGGCGGCCGTCTATGCGGCGAGCGCGGGGGTCGTGGCCACGGCAGCACCTCTGGGTACCTACGGCAACTGGATCCTGATCAACCACAGCAACGGTATCGCCACCGGCTACGCGCATCTCGCCGAGGGCCAGACCCTCGTGAGCGTCGGCGAGACGGTCATCGCTGGGCAGGTCATCGCGAGCGTCGGCAGCACCGGGGCCTCCACCGGCTGCCACCTGCACTTCGAGGTGCGAACGGACGGCACCGCCGTCGACCCGCGGCCGTTCCTGGTGCAGCGCGGCGTGCAGTTCGGCTGAGTGCCTCGTGAGCGCGCCAAACTGGGGATGCAGCGCGACCCGGGTCTTCGGCGGAGGATCCGGCGACGGCGTTTCCCTCCGGTCCCTGGCGGCCCTCATCGGTGAACACGGCGAAATCACCTACGGCACCTCCACCGGCAAAGACGGCCACCACTCCAGCTGCACCGACAACCGCAAGGTCAACACCCGCGATATCGCCGCCCTCGGCTCCCTCCCCGAATGGCGCGCCATCGTCTTCAGCTCCAAATGCCGACCCGTAATGGTCAACACCGTCTTCTGGTCCCTCGACACAACCCTCACCACCACCATCAACCGCGCCACGACCAGGACACCGGCCCCCGCGCCGGCACCGGTCGCGGTGCCCGACGACACCGTTGCAGCGGAGGTGGCAGCACATGGCGGAGCACGACGATTGCGACTCGACCGGGCATTGACGAGGACATGGTCGACGTCCGCCAAATGTTCCTCGACTGGCTCACCAGCCACCTCGCCATTGTCGAGGTCGTCGGAACTAAACCCACACCGTGGTGCGCCCAGTGGTGGCTCCACCCGGGAGAAGTCGCCCGGTTCAAGGCCCTCTGGCACGCCATCATTTAAGCCGACGCCAGCGTCATGGACGGCGACCCTGAGCAAGGACACCTCTACCGCCGCAAGGGCACAACCCCCAGGATCGTGCCCGCGTTGATGCCGCCTAACGGCGTGGAACTCTAGCGGGACGCACCGCAGCGACAGTCTCGATACTTAGGTTGTTGCACCCCTCAGATTCCGGGTCAGGTGCCCGATCATTTGTCGACGAGGGTGTTTTCGAAGCTATAGAAGTCGGGCGCGTAGCAGCGCTGCCCGAACTCGACTGCACGGCCGGAGTTCTCAAACGCTGTCCGCGTCATGGTCAACACCACTGCGCCCTTGGGCAGGAAAAGGAGCGCGCTCTCGGATGCGTTCGCTGCGATGCGCTGCTTCGCGACTGACATAGTCACGCCGCGCGAGCCGGGCGAATGCCTGGCCGACCCGTCCAGGTCCCGCAGGGAACCGCGGTCGTGGCTCGTGCGCCAGCGACCGGAAGGCCTGGGAGCTAATGGCCCCATCGATCCTTCGCGCATGCACCCCGGGCCGTGGAATCAAAGTCAGGGGCATCAGTTCCCCAGCACTGGCATCTGCCGTGTAAGTCGCAGCCCTTAGGATTCGTGACACAGAAGTGCACAGCACCCGTACCACCGATCAGAGACGAAATATGAAACTCCTTGCTCCTTCACTTCGCCTGGCCATCGTGCTCCTCGGCATAGCGGCGATCGTGTCGACATTCTTCGACACAGCCACCCGCGCCACGATCAACCCCTTCAACTTTTTCGGGTTTTTCACGATGCAGAGCAACATCATTGTGGTCATCGTGCTGGCAGTCTCCGCCTTCGTTTCCTTCTCCGGGAGACACCAATCCCTGCGTTTGGTATTAGCGCGCGGGTGTGCCACAACCTACATAGTGATCACCGGATTCGTTTACAACTTGCTGCTCGCCGGGCTCGAAGGAGGCGTCTCTCTGGCCTGGGCCAACACCGTGCTGCACGTCGTCCTGCCCCTCTACGCAGCCCTCGATTGGCTGATCTACAACGACCGCAGCCCACTCCGATGGAACGAACTATGGATTGCCCTCATCTACCCCATCGTGTGGATCATGGTCGTGCTCCTCCGCGGGGCAACCGACGGATGGGTGCCCTACCCCTTCTTGAACCCGGCACAGGGATACGGCATCGTCGCGCTCTATGCCCTTGCTATCGCTGTTGCCACCGTCATTTTCGCCGCCGTCATCTGGACCGTAAGTCGGTTGAACCCCCTTAGCAGCCCCGCGCTGGCAGAGATACGGTAGCCGAACCCCTTACGGTGTTCGGAACCGAGGCGTCCGGTGGCATGACCAATAGCCGTGCGTCGTAGGCTCCCTAACTGCTGATTTCGCCGAGGAGGAGGACCACTTCCTCTTGGGTGAGGCCTGATCGGCGCTCCATATCGAGTCCGCGTGTTCATTCGCCCGCGAGCAATTCTGCGGCGGGCAAGGCAGCATCGCTTGCGGGTAGCCACATCGGCATGGAGCGCGGACCAACCCAGTAGTTGACATTGTGTCCGGCCGACCAGTCGTCGTCGGCCGAGAGGAGTTGGCCAATATGGCCTGCGACTTCTGCGGTAGTCAGCAGAAATGTGGAAAGTTCGTGTTCGCTTCCACAGGCGTTGTCAATTCCGGTGAGGCGTCGGTGTCCGGCACTGATATCTTCTCGAATCACGACTCAACCGGTCAGGAGACAGCCCTAGACCGCAGCGAGTGCTATTGTCGCGATGACCTCAACCGGTATCGCACGTAGATTGCCTGGTCATAGTCAAGTTTCACCACATGTCACGAGCCTCGGCCTTTCAGCAGTGGAGATCCTATGTGCAGAACAATGTCAACGGACGCCAGCTATCGAAGCGGACCAGTGCAGTGACGCCGATGTCTGAGGCATCCGATCAGCAGACGCTGATGCTCAGCATGGCTTCCGGTAATCAGGCCGCGTTCGGCCTGATCTACGATCACTTAAGTGTCACGACGTTTGCGATCTGCAACCACCATTTAAAGACCCCGGCCGCGGTCGACGAGGCCATGCTCGGCCTGTGGCTGTACGTCTGGCAAAATGCGGCGATGCTGTCGGGGCTGGACGGGTCGCCTTGGTCCATCATTATTAGGACAGCGGAACACCACGCCGAGTTTCACGCTCAGACCGAGTGCCTGGCCCGAGAAACGGATACCACTCTGCTCGGATGAGTCCCGGTCCCCGGATGGCTCATCAGCACGCCAGTGACGAGGACAACGTCGCATGTGAGTTCGATAATTTCGTCCCCGTCACTGCCCTTGACCGAGTCGTAGGCGCCGGTTACACACCGGTCAGATCAGACGGACGTCACCCCGGAAAGATCGTATCCGGGATCTTCGCGGCCTGGCCGAATCGGAGCGACCACTCATTTCGGAGCGCACCGTTACCGGGCTCGCAGTGGCGCGAGCGAGAGGCAGGACCGGTGGGCACCATTTCAAGATGACGCCGGGCCAAGATTCTCCAGGCCATAGCTGCGACGGGCAGAGAAACGAAGGTGGGCGCCCTCCACAAGGAGCTCGGGATCAACCGTCACACGTTGTATCGACATGTTTAGCCTGCGGGGAAGTCGCTGTCCGAGGGGCGAAGCCTCTCGAGGAAGTAGTTCACCCGGGGAATGCGGGCAGCGTCGAGGCGCACTTCGGAGTGTCGTTAAAGTCGAATACTGGCCGCGTCCTGAGGGTACGAGACATTTGCATCGCCGCCTGGTTTCGCTGGCTCCTATGGGCATCCAAAAAAATTTGCCGCCGCGCGCCGCTACTTAGTCACGGTCACTTGCTTGAGAAATCATTTGGGTCGAGTCCGGCAATTCGACGTGCATGGTCCTGGAGAGCTGCCTCGCTCATGGTGTAACCAATATTTGCGAATCGTTCACGCAACGCGTCGAGAACTTGGGGCTTGCTGTGGCCAGCGAGGTCTGCCTCCTCCTGTGCGAGAATCCCCCCGACCTTGTCGTCATCCGATTGAGAGTGCTGGGCCTCAATCGGTTCATTCTGGGTGCTGCCATTGCCATTCATGCTGATCCTCTAATCTCCGCGTTTTGTCGGTAACGGCGAACGATAAGCGTGACGGCGCGCCGCGCGATCCTCCGAGGAGTCTCTCGGTTCTGGCGCTGCCGTTCGGGCGCGATGATGCTCAACCTCGAAAGGCGTCTTTGATGTCTTCGCCCGCCTGCTTCAGGTCGGCTTTTGTTTGATCGGCCCTGCCTTCGGCTTGGAGTTTGTCGTTGTCCGTGGCATCACCCACCGCTTCTTTAGCCATACCGATGACTTTTTCTCCGTCATTCTTGAATTTGTCAGTGCCGCTCAAGTTTCATTCCTTTCGTTTCCACGACAATCATATGCACCAACTCGTTTGTACACACCTGCGGGGAGTGCGCCCGGGGGGGGGGGGCTAGCATGCGAAGCGCATTTACAGGAAAGCCATCTAGACCGCCAACGCTTGCGTTACCAAGGGCGGAACACGAATGAATACCGCCGATGTGTTGTGGATCGTCGCCGTGATCGTTGTTGTTTTGATGGTCGTCAGCTTGGTTTTCTACGTCGTGCGCCGTTGTGATCAGGAGCGCCGCAAGCGTGACAAGGCGGATATGCGCCGCGCAGATGCGATAGAGGGCAGACGTGGTCGAACTTGAAGCCCGTGAACACGCAGCACCTGGACCCCGTGCCCGCGCCCGGACAGCCCTCCGCGTGAACGCGGCTCTGAGGTCTATCGGGCTTGGGGAGATTCAAGTGCGGGTGAGGTCTGGGTCTCGCGGCCCGAGGTGATCCCTGGCACTCCAGTTGATGCCGATGCTGACTGGTTGGTTGGTTGGTCAGATTAGGCGGGTTGTCGTGGGCGGAAGTTCTGGTCGAACGGGGCCGTCCAGGGTTTCTCACAGAGCCAGTGCTCGGGCAGGTGCACTGTAGTGCGCCGCGGGGAGGAGAAGATCCAGGCGGGGACGCTGACCAGTTTCCGGGGGATCGGTGCGGTGGTCGCTCGTGCGAGACCATTTTCAGCGATCGTTGCGTCGGCGGGGCAGTCCCAAACGCCATGACGGGCAGGACGAGCCATGCTGCGTTGGCGCTGAACACGCCTAAATACAGGTGCGCCAAAACGCTGCTTGTGAGGTTTGTCGGCACCCCGTCTCCATGTTCCACCGAGCCGGATTCACCGAAATCGTCGCACCTCCCGAACCCGCACCATAATGAAACAGGCGCTCCTGCAGCGGCGCGCCTGGTGTACTCCGCACCTTTCTATTACGTCATACCTTCTTCAGTGGATCATTTCCCCAGTTCATCAGCGAGTATCGCCATCGTGAGTGCTCGATATCAGAATCCGGTCCCTGTGCCCTGTGCCGCTTCACGTAGCTGACCACCTTATGCATGTGTTCGACATCGGACGCAGTCAGATCGGCTTTCTTCGTTCCGAGAATTGTCACGATCCTGCGACCGGACTTGTGCCCGATGGACTCTCCGCTGCCATCGATTTTTTGTCCGACCTCCTTGGATTCGTCCGTGTCGAGCCACGATTTGATCTCACTGGCGGTCATCGTGACCGCGTCTTTCCAGTCATCCCAGATCTCATCGACATCGTTCTGCTTATCTGCCATACATCAATCATTGCGGTGATGATGCGCGGCAACAAGGGCCGTTCAGGCTTCGCGTGTGATCTCAACTTTCACGAAGTAGTGTCGACCCACACATTCAATTTCCGAACCCGTCTGCACGAATGTTGGCGAGTAGGGCTTGCGTCAATCCCTCAAACGGTTCGATCCGTTCGAGGACGAACTCTTTGCCCCCGATACCCAAAGTCGTGGCTCCGTACGAGATATGAGGTGAACGAGCGTTCCAACTATTCTCGACGCCGATCTCGCCTGCCGCTTTGCCGGATTCGTCCCGGTCGATATCGATCAGGGACACTGGCACCCACTGCGAATCTCCGTCAGCGACGCCAAACCACTGCCATTGCTCGTCCGGGTAATGGACACCGGAATCTAGGTTGAGCACGTAAGTCTGCGTCGGACGATTTAGGAGGGCGTGTGTGACTGGCTCTCCCAGTGGGTGCCTGCCCTTGCTGGCGGAGAGCCGAACTGCCGAGGATTTGCCGTCCAGGACGTGCAGCACGGCGCGTTGATGTTTGCTGTTCGCCGGGGCTGCAGGCGGGGCCTTCATAACCTCTGCCAACAAGTGATGCTGCCTCGCTTGCGTCGAATCGCTGTTTGATGCGGTGCGTGCATCTAGGGTGGACGGCATGGGGCGGATACGGGCATTTCGATGGATTGGCGCGGTCGGGATTCCGGTCGCTTTGTTGGGCGGATGCGCGTTTTCGTCCAATCCTGTTTCGTCGCCACCGATGCCCACCTCAAGCTCGCCGATTACATCCGCCCCCGCCGAAACGCCTGAGCTGAGCGAGTTCGAGCAGCAACTGCCTCTCAGCGGGGAGTTCGTCTCGCAGGCAGCAGAAACCACCGGCACCGTCGATATCCAGCGCCGGGAGGGCGGTTCGGTTTGGATCGTGCTCGAGAACTTCCGGACCGGAGACGAGACGGACCTTCGTCTGTACCTGAAGCAGGACGCACTGGTTCAGGATGCAGAGGGCCACTGGGGCTCCTCCGAGGACGGTTACGAGATTGCCTCGATTGGTCCAGGAGCATCGACCCAGGAGATTGAGGTCCCCGGCGCGTGGGACATGCCGGCAATGTACACACTCACGGTCGGGGCCTATCTCCCGCCCGATTACCCGGCACTTGGCTCTGTCGCACTCGGCTGAAATTGACCCGCTGGAAGCGGCGTTGGATCTGATGCCGCGTGGAGTCATGCGGTGCCCGAATCGTCAATCACGTGGCCGTGGGCTGGACAGCAGAAATTACTGAAGTGTCTCGTTACCTGAGCGTGAACGGGACGTTCGATGTCTCGGGCCGTGTTCGTTGGGAGGTCTTTGGTGAATTAGGCCATCCTGAATGCATGGCGCACAGAAACTGGTTGTCGATGTGGGTGGCTGTAGTGGTTCTGGCTTCCCTCAGCGCCTGTTCTTATGTTCCGCCGGTCGAGGCCGCGATCGAGCTCAGAAGGGCGGTGTTGGTCCCGTACCCGAGGCCCACCGTGTAGACGGTGGTGTCGCTGGCCGCGGCCCGAGTTCGAAGTCTATGGTCATCGATCGATACACCGACGCTGAATGGTCGAAGTCCACAACAGCAGCCTGATCCCCGGTCCGCAGAGAATCGACGAAGGACTTCGAGGCCGTCTTGCGGGCCCCACCAGGGGTCATTCCACGACATCGATCCCGAGGAGTCGAGTGTGAGGACTACGTCGATATTCGCTGACGCATTGCCTCCGCGTGGGGTCGCTATCTCGCTGGCCCGGATGGCGTCGAACTCGTCGACATCGACAATGACGAATTGTGAAGTCGGTGTCGCTGGACCAGCAGTCGCCAACGTCTGAGAGAAGCGGGAGCCCAAAACAGCTTCGCCTTCGGGGTTCCCGGCTCCGCTATCGAGCTCGGCCCAGTCGGCCGGACGCGTCTGAGCGGAGCGTTGCGCCGAAATGATCCCGCCGTCGGGGGTCTGAACTGTCGCGATTCCCCTCTCAAGGTCGACGGCCTGATCGGCCGGGAACTCGAATGTTTGGGTGTCATTGTTGAACCGGAGTACCGCCAGGTTGGCTCCCGGGTCCAGGTCCGCCGTGTCGAACGGGATCGTGAGTGTGCCCGGCTCCAGCGCCAGAGGGGCATCGATCTCGATCGGCGGGGCTCGCTGGCCCGGCACTTCATTGAGCCGCTCGTCGTCAGAGACGCTTAGGCTCACGGACAGCACGGCCTTGCCGAGTCCGCGGGCTTCAAATGTTGCAGCGGATTCGACGGCAAGGACATTCTTCGCAAAGCTGTCGTCACCGTCAGCGATGCCGTTTTCGTTCGAGCGGCGGTCGTCAGGGCGACAGCGGGTCACACTTCAAAGAGTCCCGTGAATTCGCAGAAGTGAGCTGTTCTAAACCTTCAGCCACCTGAGTCCACCGCAGGGCACTCGCTCACTGCTGGCGCAGGAGAGCAAGGAATTCGTCGGCCATTGCGAGCTGATCCCGCAGCCCCTGGCGCCGCTCCTCGGCCTGTGCGATGAAGGACTCCAGGTCTGACCTCACGGCGGCAATGTCGGCGCCCTCGATGGCGCCGTCCAGTGTGTCGATGGTCTTGAGGAGCGACATCATTTCTTCAAGCGAGAAGCCCAGCGGCTTCATGCGCCGGATCAGGATCAACCGGGCCAGGTCTTCGTCCGTGTAGAGGCGGAAGCCGCCATCGGTCCGGCCGGAGGCCCTGAGCAAACCGATTTCGTCGTAGTGGCGGATGGTTCGCAGTGACAGTCCGGTGCGTTCGGCCAGTTCGCCGATATGCATAGTTGCCGTTGGCTCAGTCGGTGACATGGCGGGACCTCTCATGCGTGGACTCGAACATAACCCTAACGTTAGGGTAGAGTTGTGATCGTCGGCTGACAATGTGTGACAGCCCACCATCCATCCTCGCCGTATCGGCGGATGATTGTGCGCACCGGGCGCACCCCTTCCCCTTCCCCTTCGCCCTATTCTGGCCCGCCACCGCGAGCCCCGTCCCTGGAGGCCCCATGGCACTCGCTCAAAAAACCCCCACGCCCGACCGTTACAAAGCCGAACCATCGGTGATGACAGCACTTCGGACTCCGCGGCTCCTCACCCGAGAAGTTCTCGCCGGCCTCGTCGTCGCGATGGCGCTGATCCCGGAAGCGATCTCGTTCTCCATCATCGCTGGCGTCGACCCACGGGTTGGACTGTTTTCGTCCTTCGTGATGGCCGTATCCATTGCGTTCCTCGGCGGCCGCCCCGCGATGATCACCGCCGCAACGGGAGCCATCGCCCTAGTGATCGCCCCGGTAGCACGCGAGTACGGCATGGATTATTTCATCGCCACGGTCATCCTGGCCGGGCTCCTGCAGGTGATCCTGGGCGTGCTGGGTGTGGCCAAGCTCATGCGTTTCATCCCGCGCAGCGTCATGGTCGGATTCGTGAACGCCTTGGCCATCCTCATCTTCATCGCACAGTTGCCGCAACTGCTCGGGGTGCCGCTCATGGTGTACCCGCTGGTGGCGATCGGGATCATCATCATGGTCGTCATGCCCCGGTTCACCAAGATTATCCCCGCCCCGTTGGTCGCCATCGTGGTGCTGACCATCGCAACCGTCACCATCGCAATCAACGTGCCCACCGTCGGCGACCAGGGCGAACTGCCAAGGAGCCTCCCCGAACTCTTCATCCCAAACGTTCCCCTCAACGCAGAGACGCTCACGATCATCGCCCCCTACGCGCTGGCCATGGCCATGGTCGGCATCCTCGAGTCCCTCATGACGGCCAAACTCGTCGACGAGGTCACCGACACCCACTCCCACAAGACCCGCGAAACCTGGGGTCAAGGCGTCTCCAACATGCTCTCCGGCTTCTTCGGCGGCATGGGCGGGTGCGCCATGATCGGCCAGACCATGATCAATGTGAAGGCCTCCGGTGCCCGAACCCGCATCTCCACGTTCCTTGCCGGCGTATTCCTGCTGATCCTGGTCGTCGCTCTCGGCGATGTCGTCGCCATCATCCCCATGGCCGCCCTGGTGGCCGTGATGATCATCGTCTCGGTGCTGACCTTCGACTGGCACAGCATCCGTCTGTCCACACTTCAGAGGATGCCAAAAAGCGAAACTACGGTCATGGTCGCCACAGTCGCCGTGGTCGTAATTACCCACAACCTCGCCATCGGCGTAGTCGTCGGGGTTCTCGTGGCAATGGTCGCCTTCGCCCGCCGGGTGGCGCACCTCGTAGACGTTGAACGCAGCTTGTCCAATGATGAGTCTGTCCCGACTGCGTACTACACCGTGACCGGCGCGCTCTTTTTCGCGTCAAGCAACGACCTCACCACCCAGTTCGAGTACGCAGAAGACCCGGACCGCATCGTCATCGACATGGCCGCCTCCCACATCTGGGACGCCTCCACCGTCGCAGCCCTCGACTCCATCACGAACAAATATGAACGTCTCGGCAAACGCGCCGTGATCGTGGGTATGAACGATGCCAGCACCAATATCCACGCCCGCCTCGCCGGCAACCTCGGCGGAGGTCACTGACCCCACCGGCTGAGCAGCATCCGTCGTCGACTCCCCGCCGCGGCGTAGACAAGTTCGCGGGAGGTGGAGGAGTCGGCGAGGACGTGGGCGGTGTCCGCGGTCATGCCCTGGACCCGGTGAATGGGAACGGGTCCCCCATCCGCCTCTTGCCATAGAGTGGCACTTGAGTTTTACTGGATGACATCAGCATCCGCACGAGTACCGGGAGAGCACCCATGGCCGAGTCGTCCACCCGAACCGTGGAACGAGCCCTCGACCTGCTTGCCGTGATCTGCGACGCCGACGGGCTCACGCTCTCGGAGAGCTCACGCGCCGTCGCCCTCGCACCGAGCACCGCCCTGCGCCTGCTGCGCACGCTCGAGACCCGCGGCTTCGTGCACAAGACCGACGACGGCGCCTACCTGCCGGGCAGCCGCATCATCCAGCTCGGCGCGCAGTCGCTCAGCAGCGAGTCGCTGGTCACCCTCTCCCGCCCGGCCATGGAGCGGCTCGTCGCCGAGACCGGCGAGTCCGTCTACCTCAGCGTCGAGGGCCACAACGCCACCGGGCTCTACATCGCCATCGTCGAGGGCACCCACTCGGTGCGGCACACGAGCTGGGTCGGCCGCACCGTGCCGCTCGAACGCTCCGCGGCCGGGCAGGTGCTCACCGGGCATACCCCGGAAACCGGCTACGTGGTCGTCGAACGCGGCGTCGAAACGGATGTCACGGCCCTGGCCGCGCCGATCCGTTCGGAGGCCAGAACAATCGCCGCCCTGAGCCTGGTCATCCCGAGCTACCGGGTGGAGACCGCGGACATCCGTCGCTACGGCCCGCTGCTGGCCCAGGCTGCCGGGCACGTGTCCGCCGGTCTCAGCCGTGCCGTCCCCAACCTCCCTACGGACTGATCGACCCCGAATCGCCCGAACCCCCGAACCCCCTAGGAGACAGTGATGTCCGAATCCCGCCCCGTGCGCGCCGCCCGCGGCACCAAGTTGACCGCGAAGAGCTGGCAGACCGAGGGCCCGCTGCGGATGCTGATGAACAATCTCGACCCCGAGGTGGCCGAGCACCCGGAGAACCTGGTGGTCTACGGCGGCACGGGCAAGGCCGCCCGCAACTGGGAGGCCTACGACGCCATCGTTCGCACGCTCACCACGCTGGAAAAGGACGAGACGCTGCTGGTGCAGTCCGGCAAGCCGGTCGGCGTGTTCCGCACGCACGAGTGGGCGCCGCGGGTGCTGATCGCCAACTCCAACCTGGTCGGCGATTGGGCGACCTGGCCGGAGTTCCGCCGCCTCGAGGCCCTCGGCTTGACGATGTACGGCCAGATGACGGCGGGTTCGTGGATCTACATCGGCACCCAGGGCATCCTGCAGGGCACGTATGAGACCTTCGCCGCCGTGGCCGCGAAGATCGCCGCCCGTGAGGGCGGGCCTCACAAACACAGTGGCGGCACCCTGGCCGGCACGCTCACCCTCACCGGTGGGGCCGGCGGCATGGGCGGCGCGCAACCGCTGGCCGTGACCATGAACGGCGGCGCCGTGCTGATCGTCGACGTGGACGAGTCCCGGCTACTGCGCCGGGTCGAGCATGGCTATCTCGACGAACTGGCACCCACCCTCGACGACGCCATCGCCCGGGTACTCGCGGCGAAGAACGAGAAGCGCGCCCTCTCCGTGGGCGTGGTCGGCAACGCGGCGACCGTGTTCGCCGAGCTGCTGGAGCGGCGGGTGCCGATCGACATCGTCACCGACCAGACCAGCGCGCACGACCCGCTGGCCTACCTGCCGGAGGGTGTCACTGCGGAGGAGTGGCACGACTACGCGGCCGCGAAGCCCGAGGAGTTCACCGAGCGCGCCCGGGCGTCCATGGCCAAACAAGTCACCGCGATGGTGGGCTTCCAGGATGCCGGTGCCGAGGTCTTCGACTACGGCAACTCGATCCGGGCGGAGGCGGAGCTCGGGGGCTGCGCGCGGGCGTTCGATTTTCCCGGGTTCGTGCCCGCATACATCCGCCCGCTGTTCGCCGAGGGCAAAGGCCCGTTCCGCTGGGTGGCGCTCTCGGGCGACCCGGCCGACATCGCGGCGACCGACCGGGCCATCGTGGAGCTGTTCCCCGAGGACGAGCACCTGCGCCGCTGGATCACGAAGGCGCAGAACACCGTGCACTTCGAGGGCCTGCCCGCCCGGATCTGCTGGCTCGGCTACCAGGAACGGCACCGGGCCGGCCTGAAGTTCAACGAGATGGTGGCGTCGGGCGAGCTGAGCGCGCCGATCGTGATCGGCCGCGACCACCTCGACTCCGGCTCGGTCGCCTCGCCCTACCGGGAGACCGAGGCCATGCTGGACGGGTCGGATGCGATCGCCGACTGGCCGCTGCTGAACGCGCTGCTGAACACGGCGTCGGGCGCCACCTGGGTGTCGATCCACCACGGCGGCGGCGTCGGGATCGGCCGCAGCATCCACGCCGGCCAGGTGATCGTGGCCGACGGCACCCCCTTGGCCGCAGAGAAGATCGCCCGGGTGCTCACCAACGACCCCGGCACCGGCGTGATGCGGCACGTCGACGCCGGGTATCAGCGGGCCGCGGAGGTGGCCCGGGAGCGCGGCCTGCGCGTGCCGATGTGGGAGTCGGAGTGAGTGGGGTGTGCGCATGAGCGAGATCGCCCACGGAATGCTCGCCGGACTCGCCGAGATCGCCGACACCGGGCGGGACTCCCGCCGCGGCGGCTATTCCCGGCACCTCTGGCAGGGTGCCGACCTCGAGCTGCGGACCTGGTTCGCCCTGCGCGCCGAGCGCCTCGGGCTCAGCGTCGAGACCGACCGTAACGGCAACCTCTGGGCCTGGTGGGGAGAGCCGGGGCCGGATGCCGTGGTCACGGGCAGCCACCTGGATTCCGTTCCCGGCGGCGGCGCCTACGACGGCCCCCTCGGCGTGGTCAGTGCGCTCGAGGCCGTGGCGCGGCTGCGGGCATCCGGGTTCACGCCGTCCCGCCCCTGCGCTGTGCTCGTCTGCGCCGAGGAGGAGGGCTCTCGATTCGGGATCGCCTGCCTGGGCTCCCGGCTGCTGACCGGCGGCATCGACGCCGACCGGGCCCGCGCGCTCATCGACGCCGACGGGATCACCCTGGCCCAGGCTGCCCGCCGCGCCGGGCTCGACCCTGCGCACCTCGGCGCCGACCGGGACGCCCTGGCCCGAATCGGCCTCTTCATCGAGCTGCACGTGGAGCAGGGCCGCGGCCTGGTCGACCTCGGCCGGCCCGTGGCGGTGGCGTCGTCGATCCTCGCGCACGGGCGCTGGCGCCTCACCGTGACCGGCCAGGGCAACCACGCCGGCGCCACCCCGATGGAAGACCGCCGCGACCCGCTCGTGGCCGCTGCCCGCGCGATCGTCGCCGTGCAGGATGCCGCCGGGGGCCACCCCGGCGCGCGCGCCACGGTCGGCCGCCTGGAGGTGGTGCCGGGCGGGACCAACGTGATCGCGTCATCCGTGCACGCCTGGCTCGACGCCCGCGCGCCCACCGACGCCGAGACCCGCGACCTGGTCGCCGCAATCGAGGCGGCCGTCGGCGAGGCCGCCCAGGTGAACGGATGCTCCGTGGCCGTCACCGAGGAGTCCTGGACCGGAACGGTGACGTTCGACCCCGAGCTCGTGGGACGATTCCGGTCGGTGCTCGGCGGTGACCCCCTCGTTCCGGCCCTGCCGACGGGCGCCGGGCACGATGCAGGCGTGCTCGCAGCGAGCGTGCCGAGCGCCATGCTCTTCGTGCGCAATCCCAACGGCGTCTCGCACTCCCCCGAGGAATTCGCCGAGGTGGGCGACTGCGTCGCCGGGATCGACGCCCTGGAGACCCTGCTGCGGAGCCTGCTGTGAGCGCGCGCGGGGTCGGGGCTGGGGCTGGGGCTGGACAGTCGAGGACACCGGTGGCCGCCTACTGGTGCGAGCTGGCGCTGGTCGACGGGGCTGCCCTGCCCGGCGTGCGGCTGGAGGTGGGCACGGACGGGCGCCTTCAGGCCGTCACACCGCGCTCCGAGCCGCGGCCCGACGACGTGCGGCTCGGCACCGTGCTGCCGGGGCTGGCCAACGCGCACTCGCACGCCTTCCACCGGGCGTTGCGGGGCCGCACCCACGACGCCGGCGGCGACTTCTGGCAGTGGCGGGAGGCCATGTACCAGGTGGCCGCCGGCCTCGACCCCAAGCGGTACTTCCTGCTGGCACGGGCGGTGTTCGCCGAGATGCTGGCCTCCGGTTTCACGGCAGTCGGCGAGTTCCACTATCTGCATCACCGGCCGGGCGGCTCCCGCTACCCCGCCGAACACGCCATGGAACTGGCGTTGGCGGCCGCGGCACGGGAGGTGGGCATCCGTCTGGTGCTGCTCGACACGCTCTACCTCGACGGCGGGATCGGGATGCCCCTCACCCCCGCTCAGCGCGCCTTCGGCGACGGATCGGCGGCTGTCTGGCTGGCCCGGTGGCACTCGCTGCGCGCGGCGCTCGGCCGTGCTGCCACGGCCGATGACGGCGACGGCTCCCCGGCTGACAGCCAGGCCGACATCCAGGCCGACACGGATGCCCGCGTCACCCTGGGCGCGGCGATCCATTCGGTGCGGGCGGTGTCCCCGACCGCGATCCGGGAGGCGCTCGCCGGGCTGCCCGATGCCGTTCCACTGCACATCCACCTGTCGGAGCAGCCTCAGGAGAACGCGGACTGCCGGGCCGCCTACGGCCGGACCCCAACCGAGGTGCTGGCCGGGATCGGGGCGCTCGCTCCGCGGCTGAGCGTCGTGCACGCCACGCACCTCACCGACGAGGATGTGGCGCTGATCGGGACATCCGGGGCCTCGGTTGTGATGTGCCCGACCACGGAAGCCGACCTCGGCGACGGGATCGGGCCGGCCCTGGCGTTGCAGCGGGCCGGCGCGCGGATAGCCCTCGGCTCGGACCAGAACGCCGTCATCGACCCGCTGCTCGAGATGCGCGGCCTGGAGGCCGGCGAGCGCCTGGCATCGGGCCGGCGCGGCCGGTTCACGCCCGCCGAACTGCTCGTGGCCGCTTCGGACCACGGCTATGCCGCGCTCGGACTCGGGCGGCAGCGCCTCATCCCCGGTGACCTGTGCGACCTCGTGGAGGTGGCGAGCGACAGCATCCGCACAGCCGGATCGTTGCCGGAGCAGCTGCCGCTGACCGCGACGGCCGCCGACGTGCGCCGGGTGATCGTGGGCGGACGCGTCGTCGCCGACTCCGGGGTGCTGGTGGGTGGCGCGGGCGGGCCTGGCGGGCGCCCGTCGAGCACGCTGCAACCCGGGCTGCGACCCGAGCTGCGACCCGAGATCCTGCTGCGCGACGCCCTCGCCGCGCTCGACGGCACCGCCGCCCTCGCGTCAGGAGAACGACCATGACCCCCGAACCGACCGAGCTGATCACCGGTATCCGGGAACTGACCACGCAGGCGGACGGCGCCCCGCGCCTCGCCGACGCCGCCCTCGTGATCGAGGGCGGCCGCATCGCGTGGATCGGCCCGGCGTCCGCGGCACCGGCGGCCGATGTCCGCACGGATGCCGGCGGCCGGGCCGCTCTGCCCGGCTGGGTCGACAGCCACACCCACCTGGTGTTCGCGGGCGACCGGGCCGCGGAATTCGAGGCCCGGATGGGCGGGCAGCCCTACGCGGCGGGGGGAATCCTGACCACCGTGGCTGCCACTCGCGCCGCAACCGAGGCGCAGCTCACGGCCGCGGCGGCCCGGCTGCGGCGAGAGGCGGAGGCGCAGGGCACCACGTTCCTCGAGAGCAAGACCGGCTACGGCCTCGACCTGGCGAGCGAGGCGCGGTCGGCTAGGGTGGCGGCATCCGTCGCCGATGTCGTCACATTCCTCGGCGCGCATATCGTGCCGCCGGGCATCGACCGGCGCGACTACCTGGACCTGGTCACCGGGCCGATGCTCGCCCTGGTGGCTCCGCACGCACAGTTCGTCGACGTGTTCTGCGAGGTCGGGGCGTTCGATGTGGCGGAGAGCCGGGAGGTGCTGCTGGCCGGCCGCGCCGCCGGCCTCGGCCTGCGTCTGCACGGCAACCAGCTGGGATTCAGCGGCGGGGTGCGCCTCGCGGTGGAGCTCGGCGCGGCGAGCGTCGACCACTGCAACCACCTCAAGCCGGCGGACCTCGACGCCCTTGCCGCCTCAGCCACCGTGGCCACCCTACTGCCGGCCTGCGACCTCTCCACGCGGCAGCCGTTCCCGCCGGCCCGGCGGCTGCTCGACGCCGGCGCGAGCATCGCCCTGGCCACCAACTGCAATCCGGGCAGCTCCTACACGACGTCGATGGCGTTCTGCGTGGCCACCGCGGTGCTGCAAATGGGTCTGACGATCGAGGAGGCGGTGTGGGCGGCGACCCGCGGCGGAGCCCGGGCTCTCGGCCGCGACACGGGAACGGACGCGGTCGGAGTCCTGCGCGTGGGCGGGCGGGCCGACCTGCAGGTGCTTGACGCGCCATCCGTCGCTCATCTCGCCTACCGCCCCGGCGTGCCGCTGACCTGGGCGGTCTGGCGGCAGGGTGTGCGGGCCGGCCGCCGCGGCCCATCACCGCTCCCGGCCTGACCGAGGGATTCCCGCCTCGCGCCCTCACTGTCCCCTCTCCCGCGCCGTCCCCCTCCAACCCACCCCGCCCCGTCGTGCATGACTCCTGCACATTGCACAATCACTCATCGACCCCCCCTCGGAATTCCGCGGATGTCCGCGCATGTCCGGCGCCGGTCTCGAGAAATCGCGGGAGTTATGCACGCGAGGCACCGAAGACCACCTCCCGGGCCAGGACACTCCGTCGCCGGACAGCCAGCCGACGTCCAGGCAGGTCGCCGGCCGGGCAGGAGCCCGCCCGCCCGTGGCCAACTCAGGAGAATCGCCGGCTTCGTCACCGCGCCCTCTGCAATTCCGCGGCACCGCGACCCGATGAGCAGCCGACTCGCCGGATCTCCTGAGTTAGCCACACGCCGGAGGAGCCGAAGCAGCGGCGCGGCCCGGGTGGCGTCCCCGAACGGCTTTATAATGACCGGCATGGACGTTTATACCTGGCTCAACCTGGCGCTCGTGCTGCTGTTCGTGCTCATCGGCGGCGTGTTCGCAGCGACCGAATTGGCGTTGGTGTCCCTGCGCGAGAGCCAGCTGCACGCGCTGGAACGCGAAAGCACCCGTGGCAAAACGGTCGCCCACCTGGCCCGGGACCCGAACCGGTTTCTGGCGGCCGTGCAGATCGGCGTCACCGTCGCCGGGTTCCTGTCCGCCGCCTACGGTGCCTCCACGCTGGCGCCCGACCTCGCCCCGCTGCTGGTGGGACTCGGGCTGTCGAAAGGGGCCGCGGACACGCTTGCCCTGGTCGGTCTGACGCTCCTCGTCGCCTACCTCTCCCTGGTGTTGGGGGAACTCGTGCCGAAGCGATTCGCGCTGCAGAAGGCCAGCAGCTTCGCGCTCGCGCTCGCGCCGCCGCTCCAGGTCTTCGCGACCCTGATGCGCCCCGTGATCTGGCTGCTGTCCGTCTCGACGAACGCCGTTGTGCGGCTCCTGGGCGGAGACCCGCACGCCCGGAGCGAGCTCGTGTCTGATGAGGAGTTGCGCGACCTCGTCGACGCACACGAGGGCCTCGAGGTCGAGGAACGGCACATCCTGAGTGAAGTGCTCGACGCCACCAACCGGCTGGTCAAGGAGGTGATGCGCCATCGCGGAGACGTCGACTTCCTGGTCGGCACGCAGACGATCCCCGCCGCCCTGGAGGAGATCCGGTCGCTGCCGCACTCGCGCTACCCGGTGATCGGCCGCTCAATCGACGAGGTGCTGGGCTTCGTACACGTGCGCGATCTCCTGGACCCCGACGCCCACCCCGGCGCGACGACCGTAGCCGAGGTGGTGCGGGCCATCGTCTTCCTTCCCGGTACCAATCGCATCCTGCCGGCCATGACCCAGCTGCGCCGTGCCGGCGTGCACATCGCGATCGTCGTCGACGAATACGGCGGCACCGACGGTATCGTGACTCTCGAGGATCTCGTTGAGGAGCTCGTGGGTGAGATCCACGACGAGTACGACCTGCCTGTGCCCGAGGGACACTCCGACGAGAACGGCCAGGCCCGGCTGGCGGATGGCGGCCTGAATATCGAAGACTTCACGGATGCCACAGGAGTCGAACTCGAGGACGGCCCCTACGAGACCGCGGCCGGCTTCGTGACGTACCGGCTCGGACGCATGCCCCAGGTGGGCGACACCGTCTCGGCCGGGGACTACCAGTTGCGGGTCGCCGCTCTCGACGGGCTGCGCGTCAGCGTCATCGAGGTCGGTGCCGGCTGAGCGAGGACTCCGCGTAACCACTGCGCCTGGCCACACCGCCTGATCACTCCACGGGGCCGCTTCCCTTCAGGAGAGAGCGGCGCGCCGGCTTTCCAGCCGCAGTTCGAGTTCGCTCATCACCAGAGCGGCAAGGTCGGTGAGGGTGCGGAGCTCGGGCGCGGTGATGGCGCGCGGTCGGAAGTCGATAACGCACAGGGTGCCGAGGTTGTAACCGTTCCGGGTCGTCAGGGGTACTCCGGCATAAAACTGCAGGCCGAATTCCTCGGCCACGAGTGGGTTTGCGAGCGAGCGCGGGTCGGTGCGGGCATCCTCTACCACCCAGGGTCCCTCGGACATGATGGCCGAGGCACAGAGGCCCGGATCGCGGGGGANAGGCCCGGATCGCGGGGGATCTCCTCGAGGTCGAGGCCGTGATGCGATTTGATCCAGATACGGTCGGTGTCGACGATACTGACGATCGCGATCGGCATATCGTACAACCGGGGGGGGGGCGAGCGCGGCAATCCGGTCGAAGGCGCCGTCGGCGGGAGTGTCGAGAATGTCGAGGCGCGCGACCTCGTGCAGCCGTACGGATTCGTCGCTGACGAGGTGGTGATCCACGGCACTACGATGGCGGCCGGTTTCCGCGATAACAGCCTGGTGCAGAGCGAGCACCACCTCCGCGGTCGGCGGGCGCTGCCCCGGCTTGCGGGGCATCATGGTCGACAGAAGGTGCCGCCACTCCGGGGCGAGCTCCTCCGGGATGGCAGGGTCGCGCTGGAGTCTGGCCAGGGCCGACGGGATCGGCTCCCCGGGGAACGCCGTCTCACCGGTGAAGCATTCCAGGAGCACGAGCCCCAACGCATAGATGTCTCTCGCCGGGCCGAGGTTCTCTCCCCGGGCCTGCTCGGGACTGAGATAGGTGGCCGTGCCCGTCGTCATCCCCTGGGTGGTCACCCGCGCGCTGTCCGGGAACAGGGCGATGCCGAAATCGGTCAGCCGCGCGCGCTCGGGAATCCGAGCTGTATTCCGCGAGGAGGATATTCGCCGGTTTGATATCACGGTGGATGATGCCGCGCCCGTGGATGTAGTCGAGCCCCTCCGCCAGGTCGTAACCGATCTGGGCGATGTGCCGCGTCGACATCGGATCCCGGTCGAGTCGCTGACGCAGGTTGACGCCGTCCACGAGCTCCATCACAAGGAAGATCTGCGGGTGGTCCGCCTCGGTCCGGTCCACACCGACGTCGAACAGGGTGACAATGCTGTGGTGGTTCAGGCTTGCCAGCACGTTGATCTCGGCTTGCTGGCGCTGAATATTGGGCACGTCGGTGGCGCGAAGTTCGAGATCTTGATCGCCACGTCCCGACCCAGACGCTCGTCGGTGGCCCGGTAGACCGAGGCCATTCCGCCGCGGCCGATCAGGTCCTCAACCCGGTAGCGTGCGTTCAGGAACTTCGGAAATTGCGTGGTCATCGGACCCCCCCTTTTTTTGGGAATGAGTCTAGGTCAGCTTCGCGGGGGATGTTTCACATCTTTGGCCCGCGCCCGTGTCCCTGGGCGACAACGCCCAGGCAGTGTGAAACTGGGGCTATGACGGTGATGCGGGGTCGAGGGTGGTCAATGGCAGTTGGACTGGGGTGCGCGGCGGCGTTGGTGCTGGCCGGATGCGCGGGGCCGGGTTCCCCCCCGACCGGCGGTGTCTCGCCGCCCGGTTCGACCCCGACGGCAACTTCGACCCCGACGGCAACTTCGACCCCGACCTCCCCATCCACGCAGTCCTCGACGCCCGCTCCCGCCGATTCGGCCTCCGCCGGCACCTGCGGTCCGAACCAACTGGCGCTGTCGCTGCAGTCGCGGCCTCAGGACAGCGGCATGGGCAACTTCTACTGGGACCTGCGCCTCACGAACACCGGCCCGGCGGCGTGCACGGTCGAGGGCTACCCGGTGACGACTCTGGTCGGCGCGGCCCCGAATGTGCCGGTCGGGTCCGTTTCCGACACCGAGCCGGGACGCTGGTACCCGGTGGCGGTCCTCGCGTTGGCGCCCGGGACATCCGCGTACAGCCTGCTGCACCTCGGCCAAGCCGGCGCGTACGGCTGTCCCCTCGTGCCGGTCGGCGCCCTCGACGTGACGCTGCCCGGCTGGGACACCGCGAGCCGGGTGGCCACGCCGAACCCGATCGAGGGCTGTGACGACGACAGCACCGTGCTCGTGCGCACCGGCCCGCTGGCCCCGGCCCCGGTCAGCTTCTAGAGCCGGGCCGGCTTCGGCCGCACGGTGGCCAACTCAGGAGATCCGGGCCAGGCCGCGGCATCCGTTGCCTGATTCCGGGGGCAGGGGCTGCAGCCGACACCGGTTTTCCTGAGTTAGCCGCAGCGTTGCGTGCATAACCCCGGCGGATGCGCGGAAACATGCGGCCATTCGCCGCGCGGCTCACACTGTGCAGAAGTCAGGCACGGGACACGTCGGAGATGGCGCCGGCGGATGCGCGCCGCTCGCGCCGCTCGGCCCGGCGCTCCCGGCCGCCCTCGACCAGGAAGTACAGCACGGGCAGCACCACCAGGGTCAGCACGGTCGAGGAGACCAGCCCGCCGATGACAACGAGGGCCAGCGGCTGCGAGATGAAGCCGCCCGTTCCGGTGAGGCCGACCGCCATCGGCAGCAGCGCGAATATCGTGGCGAGCGCGGTCATCAGGATCGGGCGCAGACGACGGGAAGCACCGTTGACCAGCGCCTCCCGCACCGACTGCCCGCGACGCCGGTACTGGTTGACCAGGTCGATCAGCACGATGGCGTTGGTCACGACGATGCCGATCAGCATCAGCACGCCGATCAGCGAGGGCACACCCAGCGGGATGCCGGTGATCACCTGCAGGGCGATCGCGCCGGTCGCCGCGAACGGCACCGACACCAGCAGCAGCAGTGGCTGCAGCAGCGACCGGAAGGTCGCCACCATCACGATATAGACGATCAGGATGGCGATCAGCAGCGCGAGCCCGAGCTGCGCGAACGCCTCGGTCTGGTCGGCGGTGACCCCGCCGAGCGTCGCCGTCGCGCCCTCCGGCAAAGCGGTGTCGGCCAGGGCTGCCGTCATCTGCGCGTTGGCCGCACCCAGGTCGTCGATGCTGGGGGTGGCGGACACGGTCGCCGTGCGCAGCCCCTTCGTCGTGGTGAGGGTGGACGGACCCTCGACCTGCTCGACCGTGGCCAGGGTGTCCAGGGCAACCGGTCCGGCCAGGGTCGGGATACTCAGGGCCGCGAGCTCGGCCGTCGTCGTCGGCGGCGCCTCGGACTGCAGGTAGACCGACAGGGTCGTCTCGTCGATCACGATGGATCCGATCACGCTCGGCTGCATGGCCTGCGACACCAGCGCGCCCAGGGCGAGCTCGCTCAGGCCCACGGCACCCGCGGCATCCCGGTCGACGGTCACCGCGATGTAGGGGCGTGAGGCCGCCAGATTGCTTGAGCTCTCCTTGATCGCGTCGAGGTCCTCCACGGAGGCGAGCACCGCGTCGGTGGCCCTCTGCAGGTCGGCGTTCGTGGCCGCGGTCACATCCACGGCGATATCGGATGTCCCGCCGAACCCTCCGCCGGACGAGACCGAGAATTCTCCGCTTCCGTTCAGGGCCGTGAGCTGGTCTCGCACGACATCCTGAACCTCGTCGGGGTTGGCCTCCCCGTCGGTGGTGATCGAGTAGGTCACGGTGTTTGACGACACGCCGCCGCCGAATGCGGCCAGGGCGTTGCCGCCACCGATGGAGACCTGCACGATTTCGACGCCGTCGGTGCCGCGAAGGGACTTCTCGGCGACCGTGGAGGCGTCGTCCTGAGCTGCGAGGCTGGTGCCCACCGGCAGTGTCTGGGTGACTTGGAAGGTGGTCTGCCCGGTCGAGCCGAGGAAGTTGATCTTCATATAGGGAACCAGGGCCACCGTGCCGCCCAGAACGAGCACCGCGACCAGGAGTGTCGCGACGGCGTGGTTCAGGGTCCAGCGGATGACCGGGAGGTAGCCGGTCTGAAGGCGGCTCGGGCGCTCCTCGGGCGGGGCGTCCGCGCTGCCGTTGTGGCGGGTGCGGCGCGAGGTGGTGGGCTCGACGCTGACGGTGGGCGAGCCTGTCGAGATCGGCGAGCCTGTCGAGACCTCCGCAGTAAGGGCCAGGGGGGTTTCGACGAGCTCAACCACCGGGGCGGGCGCGACCGCCCTGGCCGGCCGCAGGAACCAGTATGCGAGCACGGGCACGATGGTCAGAGACACCAGCAGCGACGCGAGCAGGGCGATCGAGACGGTCAGCGCGAACGGCCGGAACAGTTCCCCGGTCGAGCCGCCGACGAACGCGATCGGCAGGAACACGGTGACGGTGGTGATGGTGGATGCCGTGATCGCCCCGGCCACCTCGCGCACCGCGCGCACGATGGTCGCGGCGCGGTCGGCGCCCTCGACCAGGTTGCGGGTGATGTTCTCGATCACCACGATGGAGTCGTCTACGACGCGCCCGATCGCGATGGTGAGGGCGCCGAGGGTGAGGATGTTCAGCGAATAGCCCACGCCCTGCAGACCGATGAAGGTGATCAGCACCGAGGTCGGGATCGAGATGGCCGTGACCAGGGTCGCCCGCACCGAGAGCAGGAACACGAGGATCACGAGAACGGCGAAGATCAGTCCGAGCAGGCCCTCTTCGGTGAGCGCGTCGATCGATTCCTGGATGAACGGCGCCTGGTCGAAGACGACCGTGAAGGTCGCGCCGGGGACCGCCGCCTCCAGCCGGGGCAGGATCGCGCGCACGGCCTCGGACACGTCGACCGTGTTCGCTGCGGGCACCTTGGTGACCGCGATGGTCAGGGCCGGCTGGCCGTCGACACGGGAGATGCTCGCGACCGGGTTCTCGGCGAGGGCGACGTTGGCGACGTCGCCGATGGTGGTCAGGCCCGCGCCGGGCACCGGGGCGAGGATCGGAAGCGCCGCGATGTCCTCGGCCTCGCCGAGCTTCGAGCCGGTCTGCACCGAGAGGGTGGTGTCGTCTTCGGTCAGCGAACCGGCCGGGATCAGCGACCCGTTCTGCTCCAACGCACTGCGGATGCCCTGGCTGGTCAGGCCGCGTTCGGCCAGCTTCGCGGCATCCGGCGTGATGGTCACGCGGCGGCCGACGTCGCCGACCAGGGCTGCCTCGCGCACGCCCTGCACATCACGGATGTCGCCGAGTACGCTGCGCTTGAGGTCGTCGGCGAGGGTGTCGCGGTCGCCGCCGGACACGGCGAGGGAGAGCACCGGGAAGTCGTCGATGCTGCCGGAGAGCACCTGCGGGTCGAGGTTCTCAGGCATGGTCGACTTGATGCGGTTGATGGCCTGGCTGATGCGCGATTCGGCCTTGACCAGGTCGGTGCCGTAGGTGAACGTGGCGCTGACCAGCGACGCGTTGGTGCTGCTGGTCGTCGAGGTGGATTCGAGCCCGGGGATGCCCTGGATCGCCGTCTCGATCGGCGTCGACACGTCGTCGTTGACGACCTCGGGCGAGGCGCCCGGGTAGCTCGTCGAGACCACCAGTTGCGGCAGCTGCAGGGAAGGGATCAGCTCCTGCTTGAGGCTGGTCAGGGCGAGGCTGCCGAAAACGGCGACGACGATGGTGATCAGCGCGATCAGCGCCCGGTTCTTCATGCTCAAGACAGCGAGAAAATGCACCCGTTCAGTATCTCATTGCAGGGTGTGCAGACTTCCCTGCCCGGGGCATCCGTCGGGCCGAGGCAGGCGGAGGGGCGTACCCTCGGCCGCAAGACGCACCATCAACCCGAACGACAAGGAGCAATTATGTCTGTGGCACGCGTAACAACACTCAGCATCCGGTCCGACAGATCCTTCGAGGATGCCGTCGCCGTCGGCATCGCCCGGGCGAGCAAGACCCTGCGCGGGGTCTCCGGCGCCTGGGTCAAGGAACAGAAGGTGGAGGTGACAGACGGCGAGATCACCTCGTACGACGTCGTGATCGAAGTCACCTTCGTTCTCGACGACTAGACACGGTCCGCGCACGAGCGACCGGCCCGACAGGTCGCCGGCGGCGCGGAAGGCGGCATCCGCGACGCCGGGCCGGGTCGGCCTGGCAACTTGATAACGGGCCGATAGTGCAATTGGATGGACTTCCATGACCCGTCGCCTCGCCCAGCTCCTCATCGGCCTCTTCCTCTACGGCTTGGGGATCGCGCTGATTGTGCGCGGCGAGATCGGCGTGGCCCCGTGGGACGTACTCACCCAGGGCATCTCCGGCCGCACCGGCCTCGGTTTTGGGTTGGTCACCATCCTGATCAGCGGCGTCGTGCTGCTGCTCTGGATCCCACTGCGCCAGAAGCCGGGCGTGGGCACCGTGCTGAACGCCCTGCTCGTCGGGCCGGCGGCGGATGTCGGCCTCTGGCTGATCCCGACGGGGCAGGATTTGTGGGTGCGCATCCTGCTGTTCGCGGCCGGGCTTCTGGTGCTGGCGATCGCCACCGGCCTCTATATCGGCGCGCATTTCGGCCCCGGCCCGCGCGACGGGCTGATGACGGGCCTGCACCAGCGCACCGGCTGGCGCATCTGGATCGTGCGCACGGGCATCGAGGTGACCGTGCTCAGCATCGGCTGGGCGCTCGGCGGCAACGTGGGCATCGGCACGGTGCTCTTCGCCGTGCTCGTCGGCCCGCTCTGCCACTGGACGATCCCGTTCTTCGCGATCACCCTGCCCCAGAACGACGACGCCCGGCTCGAGGAGACCCTCGAGGGTTCCGTGCTGCCCTCCGAGCCCTCGATCGACAGCCCCGCGAACTGACTCCGGCGCTGAATCGGGCTTCCACCCGCCAATACATTGTTGAACAATCTGCGGAAGTGGTGCATCCTTAACCAAACTTCCACGGACGGAGACCCGGATGTCCAGCATCGATTCAGACAGCGTCGATCTAAACAGTGATGTCGGGGAATCCTTCGGCAACTGGTCCTTCGGCGACGACGCCGCGATCATCTCCTCCGTCTCCAGCGTGAACGTGGCCTGCGCCTTCCACGCCGGGGATCCGAGCACGATCCGCGCCACCTGCACGGCCGCCGCCGCAGCCGGCGTGACGGTCGGCGCGCACCCGGGCTACCGGGACCTGGCCGGCTTCGGCCGCCGGTTCATAGACATGGAGCCCGGCCACCTCACCGACGAGGTGATCTACCAGATCGGCGCGCTGCAGGCCCTGGCCGCGGTCGCCGGAACCCGGGTCAGCTACGTCAAACCGCACGGCGCCCTCTACAACACCATCGCGCACGACGAGGTGCAGGCGCAGGCCGTCGTCGACGCGATCCGCGCCGTCGACCCGAGCCTGCCCGTGATGGTGCTGCCCGATTCCGAGATCCAGCGCCTCGCCGACCGGGCCGGACTGCGCACGGTCGTGGAGGCCTTCGCCGACCGCGCCTACAACTTCGACGGCTCCTTGGTCTCGCGGTCCCGGCCCGGCGCCGTGCTGCTGCACCCCGACGCTGTCACCGAGCAGGCGCTCCGCCTGGCCGGCGACCGCCAGGTGCGCACGGTCGACGGCAGCCTCCTCACGGTGACGGCCGAGAGCATCTGCCTGCACGGCGACACCCCCGGCGCGGTCGCGCTGGCCGGTGCGGTGCGCTCCGCGCTGCAGGATGCCGGCATCCCGATCCGAAGCTTCGTCTAGCCCCGTGTCCGGTCCCGTTCGCATCATCCGAGCCGTCGGCGACCGCGCCGTGCTGGTCGGACTGCCCACCCTGACCGACGTGCTCGACCTGCAGGCACACCTGCAGCGGCATCCGTTGCCCGGGCAGCTCGACGTGCTCGCCGCCGCGGAAACCGTGCTGATCACCGGCGTCTCCGCCTCCGCCGCACGGGGATTCGCCGACGCACTGCGGCAGCTGCAGGTGCTGCCGGCCGCCCCCGCAAACGCCGCGCTCGTGCAGATCGACACCGTCTACGACGGGGAAGACCTCGCCGACGTCGCCGCGCACACCGGCCTCAGCATCGAGGGCGTCATCGCCGCGCACACCGGCCAGGACTGGACCGCCGCGTTCGGCGGCTTCGCCCCCGGCTTCCTCTACCTCACCGGCGCGAGCGCCGTGCTGACCGTGCCCCGGCGCAGTTCGCCGCGCAGCTCGGTGTCCACCGGCTCCGTGGCCGTGGCCGGCGACTACTCCGCCGTCTACCCCCGCGCCTCCCCCGGCGGCTGGCAGCTGCTCGGCCGCACGGACGCCCGGCTCTGGGACCTGAAGCGTTCGCAGCCGGCCCTGATCCGCCCGGGTGACCGGGTGCGGTTCCGCGCGGTGCGCGAGCAGGTCGCCGCCGCGGGGGTCCTCGTACCGGAGACCGCAGTCGCGGTTGGGACTCCGGCAGCGGCGGCCACTCCCGATGTCGCGGCAACCGCGGCCCCCACCCCCGCCACCGGCATCCGCGTGCTCTCCCCCGGCGCGCAGACGACCGTGCAGGACCTCGGCCGCCCCGGCTACGCCGACCAGGGCGTGACCGCGTCCGGCGCACTCGACCGTGGCGCCCTGCGGCGCGCCAACCGGGTCGTTGGAAATCCGGCCACGGCCGCCGTGCTCGAGAACGCCCTCGGCGGCCTGTCCCTGACCGCGCTGGCAGACCAGGTGCTCGCCGTCACCGGTGCCGTTCTGCCGCTCACGGTGACGGACGCCGTCGGCCGCCACCGCGAGCTGCCGATGGATTCCGCCGTCTCCCTCCTCGCCGGGCAGACCCTGTCGCTCGGAGCCCCCCGCTCGGGCGTGCGCAGCTACCTGGCCTTCCGCGGCGGAATCGACGTGGACCCGGTGCTCGGCAGCCGGTCCACCGACACCCTCAGCGGCATCGGTCCGGCCCCGCTGACCTCGGGCACCGTGCTCCGGATGCTGCCGCCCGCCCCCGGCAGCGCCGTGCACCACCCCGAGACCCCGCCGCCGGCCCCGGCCGAGGTCACCGTGCTGCGCTTCGTGCCGGGACCCCGCGCGGACTGGTTCGAGCCGGCATCCGTCGACCGGTTCAGCGACGCGGAGTGGACCGTCACCCATCAGTCGAACCGGATCGGCCTGCGGCTGGCCGGTGAGCCGCTCGCCCGGTCGCGCCCGGGCGAGCTGGCCAGCGAGGGTACGGCCCGCGGGGCCATCCAGGTGCCGCCGTCGGGCCTGCCGGTTTTGTTCCTCGCGGACCACCCGGTCACCGGCGGCTACCCCGTGATCGGCGTCGTGCTCGCCGAGGACCTCGACCTCGCGGCGCAGCTGCCGACGGGTGCGCGCATCCGTTTCACGCCCGTGCCTGCCGAGCCCCTTCCAGCCGAGCCCGTCCCCGCCTCCCCCTGATGCCCACCCTCACGCGCTACGCGGGTGCTGCGCCGCTGCGCTGCCGGCACGCCACGCGCTGAGCGGCGCAGCCCCCGCGCGTGCCCCAAACACCCCCCGAACACACGCCCCGAATGAGAGCTGAACCATGCAGAAAGTTCTGATCGCCAACCGCGGCGAGATCGCCGTGCGCATCGCTCGCGCCTGCGACGACGCCGGCCTCGACTCCGTGGCCGTCTACGCGGACGTCGACGCCGACGGCATGCACGTCTCGGCCGCCACGGAGGCCTGGGCACTCGGCGGCGACAGCCCGACCGACAGCTACCTCAACGTGGCCAAGCTGCTGCGCATCGCCCAGGACTCCGGCGCCGACGCCGTGCACCCGGGCTACGGCTTCCTCTCGGAGAACGCCGACTTTGCTCAGGCCGTGATCGACGCGGGACTGCTCTGGATCGGTCCGACGCCCGCCGCGATCCGGGTGCTGGGCAACAAAGTCTCCGCCCGTGAGATCGCCATCCGGGTGGGAGCTCCCCTGGTCGCCGGGTCCGAGGGCACCGTGGAGACCGCCGCCGAGGTGCGCGCCTTCGCCATGGAGCACGGCCTGCCGGTGGCCATCAAGGCGGCGTTCGGCGGCGGCGGCCGCGGCCTCAAGGTCGTCTGGGACATGGATGCGATCGAGGAGTCCTTCGATTCGGCCGTGCGCGAGTCGACGGCCGCCTTCGGCCGCGGCGAGTGCTTCGTCGAGAGGTTCCTGCACAAGCCCCGCCACGTGGAGGCGCAGATCCTCGCCGACACCCACGGCAACGTGATCGTCGTGGGCACCCGCGACTGCTCGCTGCAGCGCCGCAACCAGAAGCTCGTCGAAGAGGCGCCCGCGCCGTTCCTCACCCCTGAGCAGAAAAACCAGATCTATTCCTCGGCCAAGGCCATCTGCCGGGCCGCCGGCTACACCGGCGCGGGCACCGTGGAGTACCTGCTCGCGCAGGACGGCACCATCACGTTCCTCGAGGTGAACACCCGGCTGCAGGTCGAGCATCCGATCACCGAGGAGACCAGCGGCATCGACCTGGTACTGGCGCAGCTGCAGATCGCATCCGGCGGGCCCGTTCCCATCTTCACCGACCCCGAACCGCGCGGGCACTCGTTCGAGTTCCGCATCAACGCCGAAGACGTGGGGCGCGGGTTCCTGCCGTGCCCCGGGACCGTGGCGACCTTTACCGTGCCGACCGGGCCGGGCATCCGGGTCGATTCCGGGGTCAGGGCAGGCGGCATCGTACCGGACCGGTTCGACTCCCTGCTCGCCAAGCTGATCGTCACCGGCGCCGACCGGCAGCAGGCCCTGCGCCGCGCCCGCCGAGCCCTTGCCGAGTTCGAGATCACCGGCCTGCCCACCGTTCTGCCGTTCCACCGTGCCGTGGTCACTTCGACGGCATTCACCGCGCCCGACCACCTCGGCGTGCACACCGGCTGGATCCAGGCCGACTTCGCCGAAGAACTGCCCAGCGACCCCCAGTTCAATCCCGTGCCGCCGGAGGCCGCCCGCCACACCATCAGCATCGAGGTCGACGGGCGACGGATGGCGCTCGGCCTGCCTGCCGCCCTGCTCGACAGTCTCCTTCGCGGGCTGGGCGGCGCGGCCGGTGCGGCCGGTACGGGGAACGGTGCGGGAAGCGGTGCGGGCGGTACGGGGAACGGTGCGGGAAGCGGTGCGGCCGCTGTCACCGCTGCCGACGGCCTTCCCACCGGGGGCCACTCGGCCCCCGCCGCAGACCCGGACACCCTCCGGGCCAGCATGGGCGGCTCGGTCGTGAAGTGGATGGCCCCATCCGGTGCGCTCGTGGCCGTAGGCGACCCGGTGCTCGTACTCGAGGCCATGAAGATGGAGTCGATCGTGGTGGCGCACCGCAGCGGAACCCTGCGGGACCAGCTGGTTCAGCCCGGCGACACGGTGGCGGTGGACAGCGCGGTCGCCTCGATCGGGGACTGAGCGTATCCGTCGTCCGGTTCCGGCTGCCCGCCGGAACCGCCGGAACACCCCGCCCGTCCTCGGGCCGCCGCTCCGACCGGGCGGTATCGTGGGCACCATGACCCTCGCCGAGACCCTCGCCGACCTGCGTCACCGCACCGCGTCGGCGCGTCACGCCGAGACCGGCCAGTGGGTGTCGGGGGTGCTACGCGAGCGGATCGCGGCCGGCCACCTGCCGCCCGGCACGAAGCTCCCCGAGGAGCCGCTCTGCGACGCGCTCGGCGTCTCGCGCAACACGCTCCGCGAGGCCTTCGCGACGCTCAGCGCCGAACGGGTGGTCACCCGCGTCCCGAACAAGGGCGTCTTCGTCGCCCGGCCCAACGCAGACGACATTCGGGAGATCTACCGGGTGCGGCGCTACCTCGAGCCGGGTGCCCTGGCATTCACACCGGCCGAGGAGCTCACCCCGGCGAGGCTGGACGAACTGCGCCAGGCCGTCGCGAGCGCGCGGAAGGCCCGCGAGGCCGGATCGGTCCCGGGCATGGCCGGTGCCAACCAGGAGTTCCACGCCGGCGTCGTGGCCCTGGCCGGCAGCGACCGCCTCGATTTGCTGATGGCGCAGGTGCTCGCCGAGATGCGCCTGGTCTTCCATTCGATGGGCGAGGAGGCCACCTTCCACGCGCCCTACGTCGACGACAACGCCCGCATCGTCGAGCTGCTGGCGGCCGGCCGGTCGACGGATGCCGCGGCCCTGCTCACCGGCTACCTGCAGCGCGCCGAGGCCCAGCTGCTGTCGATCGTGGCCGAGTCCGTCCGCTAGCCGGCGGTATCCGGCACGGCTGCCCGGCCCCGCTCCCCTCAGCTGCCTGCGTGCGGCTGTGCTGCGCGTCCGCGCTGTTCCTCCGCTGCGCCTCCGCGCTGTTCCTCCGCGCTGCGCTGGTTTGTGGCTAACTCAGGAGATCCCGCCGGGCTGCGCACCGCAGCCGCGGACCAGTGCGGCGGCCAGCACCAGCCGGTGACCACGCAAACAAAACTCCTGAGTTAGCCACAGAGGCGGGCGATCAAGCAGGCAGCGGGGTGGATGTCGGCGACGGAGAAAGGGGGCGCCGGGTCGGCGGACAGCAGCGGGAAACGGAGGTCTTCGGGGGCTTTCGGGAGTCTCAAGAGGTCTTCGGAGATCTTCGGAGATCTTCGGGGGCCTTCGGGAGTCTCAAGGGGTCTTCGGGGGCCGTCGGAGCGGGGGCGCGCGGCGGGCCGTGCAGGGTGGGGGTCGGGGACATCCGTCAGCCCCAAAGCATCGCGAGTCCGCCGAGGGACTGATAGCCGAGGAACAGCGTCAGCAGCCAGGCCAGCACGCCGATGCCCAGCAGCCACTTCGGGTAGACGTAGCCGCCGAGCAGGTCGCGGCGGCGCCAGGCCACCCAGAGGATGACAGCGAAACCGAACGGGAGGATCAGCCCGTTGACCGCGCCGGCCATGATCAGAAGCGTGGCCGGGGCCTGGCCGAGCAGCGTGTAGACCAACGTTGACACGGCGATGAAGACGACGGTGGCGATGCTGCGGGTGCGGGGCGAGGTCTGTGAAGTGGTCACGAACGAGATCGAGGTGTACGCCGCCCCGATCACCG
Source organism: Cryobacterium sp. TMT1-19 (assembly GCF_004403055.1). NCBI lineage: Bacteria > Bacillati > Actinomycetota > Actinomycetes > Micrococcales > Microbacteriaceae > Cryobacterium > Cryobacterium sp. TMT1-19. The sequence goes on along the minus strand of NZ_SOHB01000029.1, from coordinate 5,812 downwards.
AGGTGATGGCCGCGGCCCAGAGCACGATGCCGAAAAGTTTGAACCCGATCTCGCCGGCCGCGGCCTGGAAGGCCTCCGCGGGCTGATTGTCGCTGGTCAGGTCCACGCCCCCGGCGACCACGCCGAGGATGGCGAGGAACAGGAGCACCCGGATCACGCCGGTGATGATGATGCCCAGCACCGAACTGCGGGTGATCTCGGTGATGTGGGCCCGTCCGGTTACGCCGCCGTCAATCATCCGGTGCGCGCCGGCGTAGGTGATGTAGCCGCCGATCGTGCCGCCGATCAGGGTGGTGATGATGAGGACGTCGATGTCGTCGGGCAGCACCGTGTTCTTGACCGCGAGGCCGAGGGGCGGATTCGACACGATCGCCACGTAGGCGATCAGCACGATCATCACGGCCCCGAGTACGACGACGACCTTGTCCAGCGCGAGCCCGGCCCGTTTGCTGAGGAAGATCACGATCGCGACGGCCGCCGAGAGGATGCCGCCGAGCTTGGCGTCCAAGCCGAAGAGCACGTTGACACCCAGGCCGGAACCGGCGATGTTGCCGATGTTGAACACGAGCCCGCCGAGGCAGATCAGCGCGGCCAGGAACCAGCCGGCGCCGGGCAGCACGGTGTTGGCCAGTTCCTGCGCTCGCTTACCGCTGACGCCGATCACCCGCCAGACGTTCAGCTGCACCGCGATGTCGACCAGGATCGAGACCAGGATGGCGAAGGCGAAGGCTGCGCCGAGCTGCACCGTGAAGCTTGTGGTCTGCACGATGAAGCCGGGTCCGACGGCGCTGGTCGCCATCAGGAACATGGCGCCGAGGAGCGCGCTGCGCTGCGCCCGGCGCGGGCCGCGCAGCTTCTTCTTCACGCCTGCGGTTTTCGCTCGAATCTTGGCGCGGACGACGTTGAAAACCATGGGGCGCTCACTTCTCGGAAGGTCAGCACCGGCGGTCACTGATGTCGAGCCAGCCTACATATTGTTCAACAATCAGCACAACCATGAGGCCCACATGGACTCCCCCCGGCCGGCGGGGTGCAGCGGGGCAGGGACGGTGATGGGGGCCGAGGCAGGGTTCGGGCGGGATCGCCGGGCGCGCGGACTACCCGCAGAAATCGGCGATCGTGCGGGTAAGAATCTCGGTGAGCGCGTCGACGGATGCCGCGTCCGCCCACTCCGCGTCGGCGTGCGCTCCGCCACCGTCCACGCCCACGACGAGGCAGGGGATGCCGGCCTCGTGCAGCAGCCCGGCGTCGGTCCAGAACGGCTCGCCGCGGACATCCGGCCGGCGTCCGAGCACCTCCGTCGCCCGTTCGGTCACCAGACGCACGATCGGCCACTCCGGATCGGCCTCGAACGCCGCACGCGCCACGAGCCGGGTCAGCCGGAAGCGGAACCCGACGACGACGTCGGCGAGCCGCTCCAGCAGCGCCCGGAGCTCGGCCTCGACCCGGTCGGGGCTCTGGCCGGGCAGCATGCGCCGCTCGATCGTGAGCGTGCAGGCGGCGGCGACGGTGGCGGCATCCGAACCCCCGGCGATGGTCGACACGCGCACGGTACCGTGGCCGAGCAGCGGATGCGCCGGCGCCGCCTCGATGTCGGCCCGGAGCTCATCGAGGGCGCGCAGCACCAGCCCGGCGTGCACGATGGCGTCGATGCCGCGCTCCGGCTGGGATCCGTGGGCGGCGAGCCCGGTGAGCTCCACCTCGAACCAGGCGAAACCGCGATGGGCGAGCGTGAGGCACAGCTCGCTCGGCTCGGCGACGATCGCCGCGTCGGCGCGGAAGCTGCGCAGCACCTCCATGGTGCCGAGGCTGCCGAACTCCTCGTCCGCCACGAGGGTGACGATGACGTCTCCGGCGAGATCGGATGCCCCGGCCGGCCCGGCCGCATGGGCCCCGGTTCCCCTGACTCCCGTCGCCCGCGCCGCCGCGACCAGGATCGCCGCGACGCCGCCCTTCATATCGAAGGCTCCCCGGCCGATGACGCGCCCGTCCCGGAGCTCGCCCCCGAACGGATCCCCGGCGTAACCGCCGACGCCGACGGTGTCGAGGTGCCCGTTGAGCATCAGGGAGCGCCCTCCCCCGGTGCCGCGCCGGATGCCGACGATCGTAGGCCGCCCAGGATGCTCCTCGAGGCGGTGCACCTCGAACCCCCGCGCGGTGAGCCAGTCTGCGCACCAAGCTGCGATCATCCGTTCGCCTGCCGCCTCCGGCACCAGGTCGGAGTTGACGGAATCGATGCCGATGAGCCTCTGCACCACGCCCACCGGTTCGCTCTCTGAATTCACACCCTCAACCTAGCGGCGCCGCAGACCGCGAAAGCGGGTGAAACGTCGGTTTCAGGGCTGCACGGCGACGATTCACCCGATCTCGCAACCGGGCAGCCGGCCGGGCGGCCGACCGGGCAGCCGGCGACACGTTCCGCCCGCACCCCCGAACGAATACGACGGAGATTTCGTCCGAATCGGTCCTTAAACCTTGGAAAACCTTCCTTGCTCCCAAAATCTCCGTCGAATTGGTTCATCGCCGGGCCTCGATGCCCGGTCGCGAGGCGAGACGCACCGGCCGTTCCCCGCCCGAGTTGGGTACCATATCTCATGGGCGATGGCGCGGCAGGGTCAGCGAAACGGGCAGCGGGCACGAGTGGGAGCACGGGCAGCCCACTCGCAGGCGGCACGAGCGCCGGCACCGGCGCCGGACCGGCAACGTCGAGCGAACGGATGCGCCCGCGCGCCTCCTGGGGACTCGTCCCCGCCGCGCTGCTCTCCGCCTCCGCCGTGCTGCTGTTCGGGGTGCGCGAGCCGCTGCCCGGCTACGCGCTACTCGCCGCGGCCATCGGGCTCGCCTTCGCCATCGACCGGGCCCTGTTCAAGGATCTGCTCCTGATCGCGATCGGGCTGCTGATCATCAGCACCATCTCGGTCGAGGCTGACATCAGCTACCCGAATATGGCGCTGATGGGGACCGTGCTGACCGTCGCCGTGCTCGTGCCCTACCTGCTCTCCCGCTACGCGTTCGGCGACCACGCGATCCGGTTCCCGATCCGCACCGGCCAGCGCTGGACCTCCCTGGAACGCTGGTACCTGCCGCTTGTGCTGCTGCTGGGCTATCTGATTCTGCCGACCTATTTCATCCGTTCCGGCGCCTACCAGAACTGGCCGGCCGTGACCGCCCCCGACGAGATCGCCCGCCTGTTCGTGGGCGTCGGCTTCGTCGGCATCTGGGACGAACTCTTCTTTATCTGCACGGCGTTCGCCCTGCTCAGGCGTCATTTCCCCGACTGGCAGGCCAATCTCCTGCAGGCCGTGATCTTCACCTCGTTCCTGTGGGAACTGGGCTACCAGAGCTGGGGGCCGCTGATGACGTTCCCCTTCGCGCTGTTGCAGGGCTACACCTTCGCGCTCACCAAATCACTGACCTACGTGGTGATCGTGCACCTGCTCTTCGACGCGGTCGTCTTCCTCGTGATCGTGCACGCCCACACCCGCGACTGGCTGCCGATCTTCCTGTACTGAAGCTCAGGCGGCGAGCCGGTCGACGGATGCCCCGGCCGCCGGACCTCGCCCCCTTGCAAGTTCGGCGCGGGCCGCCAATGCTGAGGGCATGTGGGCAGAAGGCGTCTGGGCGACACCGCTTCTGGTGGCGGTCGGCTGGGTCCTGGTGGGACTTGCGTCGGCGTTCGTGATGATCCGCCGCGGCCACGACGCCCCGATCTGGGTGGTTCTCGGTCTGGCTGCCGGCCCTTTCGCCATCGCGCTGGCCGGCCTGGCCGTCTACCTCGAGCGGGAGGAATTGGCCGAGGCGGCCGTGATTCCCGGGGAATCCCTCGAGGGAGACGTGCGGGTGCTCGTCTGCATCGACGGCTCCGAGGCCGCGGACCACGCCGCCGTCACTGTCGTGCTGCTCCTTGGGGCGAGGCTGCAGACCGTGACGCTGCTGACGGTGCTCGACTACGACGTCGCGCGCGACGTTTCCCCCGACAGGCTCGACCGCATCGCCGCCGGCATCCAGTCCGCCGCCGTCGGCCAGCTGGCCGACCTTGCGGTGCACCCGTTCAGCACCCGGGCCACCGGGGGCGCCGCCGAGCAGATCCTGCGCCGGGCGGGCTCCGGCGCCTACGACCTCTTCGCGCTCGGCTCCCACCGGCAGCGCCGCTCGCGTTTCCTTGGCAGCGTGGCCCGGGAGATCGCCAACAAAGCCCCGATCCCGCTGCTGACCGTGCGAGCCGCCCCGGTCGAATCGATCGAATCGGCCGAGCGCGCCGCCCGCCTCGGCCTGACCATCGAGCCGGAGAGTTGACCGCCGTACGGAGCCTGAACCGAGAGCTGAACCCCGGCTGAAAGTTCCCGCCGAAGCTTGTCCGCTCGCCACTCGCGATATATCGTGAATCTCAACAAGACGCGATATATCGTGAACAGGTGGTGAGCATCCGTTGCGCGGACGCCGCCCCCGAAAAGGAGAATTCCATGGCTTTGGAAAAATGGCTGGTCAGCCCCGGGCAGACCACGGTGATCGACATCGAGGTCGTTCGGGCGCTCAAGGTGGGCATGATCGGCGGCAAGATCGACGTGATCGGCCACGACGAGCCGGGCACTCGCATCGAGGTGCACAGCGTGACCGGCAAGGACCTCAAGATCTCGGTCGACGGCGACACCCTCGAGATCGACCACCCGCAGCTGCGCTGGGACAACTTCATCGAGGTCTTCGCATCGTTCCGCGGCACCGCGAAGGCAGACGTCAGCATCCTGGTCCCCCGCGCCGTGGCCCTGAAGCTCGGCGTGATCTCGGCCGAGGCCCTGATCTCGGGCCTTACGAACGGCGCCCGGCTGAGCACTGTGTCGGGCGACATCGTGGTTGACGGTGTCACCGGGGACCTGGAGCTCAACGCCGTGAACGGCGAGCTGTCGGTGCGCGGCCTCGAGGGCAGCATCATCGCCCACACGGTCTCCGGCGATTGCACGGCGAGCGGGGCCATCCGTCGCTTCAGTCTCGACGGGGTTAACAGCGAGGTGTTCCTCGACATCGAGGGCACGCCCGATTCCATCAACACGAACACGATCAGCGGCAGCCTCACCGTGCGCCTCGGCGCCGATGTGGCGACGCGCTACCGGCTGAACACCGTCTCGGGCACGCTGCAGCTGGACGACCAGACGATTCGCGGCACCTTCGGAAAGGGCTTCGAGTCCAGCACCGGCACACTCGAGGGCAGCTGGCTCGAGCTGCAGGCCAACTCGGTGTCGGGCGACATCACGGTGGTGCGTCGCAGCACCGAGCCTGCGTCCGCGGGCCCGGCCGGCGAACGAACAAACACCGAACCGGGCGACGCCCGCGCCAACGGGGAGGTCTGAGAATGACCCCCGTCTTCGCCCACGGCAGCCTTCGCCTCTACCTGCTCAGCCTGCTCGCCGATCAGCCGCGGCACGGCTACGAACTGATCCAGGCGCTCAGCGACCGCTTCGGCGGAACGTACATCCCGAGCGCCGGCACGATCTACCCGCGCCTGGCCAAGCTTGAAGAGGAAGGACTCGTGACCAAATCGACGGATGGCCGCAAGACCGTCTACGAGATCACCGACGCCGGCCGCGCCGAACTCCAGGCCCGCCAGGGTGACCTGCACGACCTCGAGACCGAGGTCGCCGACTCCGTAAGGCGACTGGCCGACGACGTGCGGTCGGGAGTCAGCGCGGCGATGCGCAGTCTGCGCCTCGACCTGGCCTCCGCCAAGCGCCAGGCGGGGGATGCCCGCAGCGCACGCAAGGCGGGCACCACCGCGGGCACCGCCGCCGGCAATGCCGCGCGCACCGCGGCCGCGGCC